>NZ_JACJQW010000029.1:0-109435 GCF_014696905.1 Nostoc sp. FACHB-190 | reverse complement strand
GAGTTAATCTAGCCACACCCTGATTCCTTGCGCCGCGCCTCAAAACGGGTTTTATCCTGATTCTTTATCTTCCCACTAATATGGTCTGTTTATTTCCGCCGACCTGTACTAGTCTCTTAACTTATACCAAATTAAAAAATGATTGCGACAGATGGATGGCTCAAAAGCTTACCGATCAACCCTTACCCAATCCAAAATCTGTCTTGAAAAGTTTGCTCAAGTCGGGGAACCCGCCCACGCAACTTTTCGCAAAATCTAAAATCCAAAATGGTATTAACTGATTTCTAAATCACTCAATGTTAAAGTAAACGTTGTCCATCCCTGATGGCTGGTGACTTGAATACTACCTTGTAGCTGTGTGACTAACTTCTGGACAATTGCTAAACCTAGGCCTGTACCACCTTGGTTCCAAATATCTGCATTAGGGAAGCGGTAAAATTTTTGAAAAATTTTGGGTAATTCATCAACGGGAATTTCTGCCGAGTTACTGATGGTAAAAATCATTTTGGCTGGAATTTCAGCAGTTTCATGGCTAACACTCAACACAATTTCGCCACAAGCAGGTGTATATTTACAAGCATTGTTAAGTAATTCTACTAAGATACGTTCTAAGCTAGGACGATCAGAAAATAATGCGGGTAAATTTTCTGGTAGATAAAGGTGCAAGGTTTGTTGATGTTCTTGAGTGCGAATTTGAAATGGCTCGATGAGCCAAGGTAGCCACTGTTGTAAAACTAATAAATCAGGAGCAAGCAGGAGATTTGATGAACTTTCCAGGCGTTGTAACTCTAGTAAGTCGTTGATTAGTGCCATTTCCCGATCGCACTCGGTTTCTAAAATGTCCAGAAAATAATGCTGTTCTTGAACAGCCGTTGATATCTGTAACATTTGAATCATACCTTTCATGTGGTAGAGTGGCGATCGCAATTCATGGGAAACTA
The DNA here is from genome assembly GCF_014696905.1 of Nostoc sp. FACHB-190. Taxonomy (NCBI): domain Bacteria; kingdom Bacillati; phylum Cyanobacteriota; class Cyanophyceae; order Nostocales; family Nostocaceae; genus Nostoc; species Nostoc sp. FACHB-190. The sequence goes on along the minus strand of NZ_JACJQW010000029.1, from coordinate 108,494 downwards.
AATTTAAAAAGTCATTTTTGAATTGATTAAGCTGTTCCCATTGGGCTACAAGTTGCTCTTGCTGCATTTGCTTTTCTTTCGCTGCCATTGCCTGTAGTCTTTCTGTCACATCCCGAAACACTAACACCGCACCAATGAGATGGTTTTTATCGTCTTTGATGGGTGCAGCACTGGGATCTATTGGTGTTTCGGTACCGTTTTGAGCAATTAAAATAGTGGTAGTTGAAAAAGGTGCGATCGCCTCTGATGCTAAAACTGTTTTGATAGGATTTTCTAAAGCTTCTCTAGTATTGATATCAATAATTTTAAATACTTCTGCTATATTTTTAGCGATCGCTTCTGCCTGTGTCCACCCCGTCAACTTTTCCGCCACCGGATTCATAAAGGTGATCAGTTGATTGCGATCGCTAGATATCACACCATCACTAATACTATTGAGTAATGTCGCCAACCATTTTTGGTTAGTTTTCAATTGTTGTTCTAGTTTATGCTTTGTTAGCGCAATTTCAATATTAGTTTTTAGTTCTCTTTCTTTAAAAGGTTTAAGTAAATAACCAAATGGTTCGGTTATTTTAGCTCTTTCTAATGTATCTTCATCTGCATAAGCAGTTAAATAAATTATCGGTATATCTAAATATTTATGAATTTCTTCTGCTGCTTGTATGCCATCCATTTGCCCTTTTAAACGGATATCCATCAGTACTAAGTCAGGGCGAAATTCTTTAGCTTTATTAATCGCCTCTTGTCCAGAAGAAGCAATTGCAGCAACTGTATAGCCAAATTTTCTCAGTCTATTTTGTAAATCCTTAGCAACAATAGATTCGTCTTCTACAACTAAAATATTCGCGTCTGTCATGTATTTGTATTATCAAATGAATTACCAATCATAGACAAATTAAATACCTAAAAAAGCAACTATATGTAATTAAAACTTTCTTAGCACCTCCTGTATACTTATAAAGTAGTATCCCCTTTAATTTAGACTAAGGGAAATGTTATTTGAAATTCTACACCAGTATGACTGTTAATCTTAATATGTCCAGAAATTTGTTGAGTTAATGCCTCAACCAACTGCCAACCTAAAGATGCTGTATTTTGGAAATTAAAATTAGGTGGTAAGCCGACACCATTATCGCTAACAAAGATAGTAAATTTTTGGTCTAAATCTTCGGTAATCCCCACAGAAATTTCTCCACTCCTCCCATTAGGAAAACCGTATTTTAAAGAGTTAGATACTAGTTCATGTACAATTAAACCACAGGGAATTGCCAAATCTAAACCGAGTAAAACCTGATGTTCAAGATAAAACCTTAAAGAAATTGCACCTGCATTAATTTCGTAAGAGCTAAATAAACTTGCAACTAAATCTTGAATATATTCACCAAAATCAATACGAGCTAAGTCAGGAGATTGATACATTTTCTCATGTACCAATGCCATTGATTCGATGCGCTGCTGACTTTTTTGAAAGACATACATATCTTCTTGTTCTTTAATATAGTCAGATTGTAAATTCAGCAGACTTGAGATTACTTGTAAATTATTTTTGACCCGGTGGTAAATTTCCTTAAGTAAAACTTCTTTTTCGAGTAATGATGCTTGAATTTGTGCTTGAGATTGTTTGCGATCGCTAATATCTTCAATCACAGCAATAAAATACTTTGGCTCTCCCGAAGAATGGTGTGTTAACGAAACAGTCAAGTTAATCCAGATTACAACACCATCTTTGCGAAAATAACGTTTCTCGATGGAATATGTTTGGATATTACCTACTAATATTTCATCAACATATTTCAAAGATTCATTTAAATCATCTGGGTGAGTAATTTCCTGAAAGGTGCGTAACTCTAATTCTTCGGCTGTATAACCAACAATATCGCAAAGCCTTTGGTTAACTAATAACCATCTGCCATCTAAAGCTACATGGGCAATTCCTACTGCTGCTTGATGAAATGCCGTCCGAAATCTCTCTTCACTATCTCTTAATGCCTTCTCTATTTGTTTACGTTTAGTAATTTCTATCTCTAGTGATTTATTGATTTTTTTTAACTCTGCTGTGCGTTCTTCTACTTTAATTTCTAGTTGTGTGAGTATTTCACTTAAAGTTTCTTCGGTTTGCTTACGTTCGGTAATATCTGTATGTGACCCTACCATCCGGACGACATTATTATTTTCATCCCACAAGGCTTGACCCCGATCTAATATCCATTTATACGTCCCATCTTTACAAAGTACCCGAAATTCTTTAGCGTAAAATGGCGTAACTTTGGCAAAGTGATTCTGCACTGCTTTGACTACAGCATCTAAATCATCTGGGTGAATCCTTGTCCAAATTTCTTGCAGATGATTTTTAATTTCATCGTCTTCATAACCAAGCATTTCTTTCCAACGAGAAGAGAAAAAAACTTGATTTGTTTTAATATTCCAATCCCAAATTCCATCATTATTGCCACGCAAAGCTAATTGCCAACGTTCTTCACTTTCTCTGAGTACTTCTTCTGTGCGCTTGCGTTCAGCAATTTCTGTGGCTAGTTGCGAGTTTGCTGCTTCTAGTTGTGCATGGCTAGGTAAAGCTAGTGCTTGAGGTATTAATGGCACAAGTTGTACAGCTGTAATGACTGAAATCAAAGCTGTGATGGCTTTAATCAACCCTGATAACCAATAATTTGGATACCAAAGTGTCCAAACATCCATCACATGAGTTGTACCGCAAGCAATGATAAATGCACCAAACATTAAAAATATCCAGTCAAACGGCAAATCTTCGCGTTTGCGGACAAAATAAACCAGCATGAATGGAATTGAATAATAGGCTATTGCAGTGAGTGAGTCGGAAATAACATGCAACCCAACCAATGCCGGCTTCCAGAGATAGCAATGTCCGTGGGGAATAAACTGGTTAGTAAAAAAAAATTATCTAAAAATGCCATCCTCAAAACCTGTTAATTGTAAAAGTCTTTACCGGAGGATCATGGTTGTGGAATAGTTTTCTAACTGCTCAGTGTGCAGACACTCCTAAAGTACTTGTATCCTTCATACTGCATAATAATCGGCTTTTTAACTAAGTAATGTAATAAATATTGATTGACATCAAGTTATCTTAAAAGTCCGTGACTTGTTACCGTAAATTTTCTGAAATTGAGTTTATGTTGTATAACAAATATAACTTAGTTTTGATAACTTTTGTCTTGATTAGTTATCTTATGAGCAGTTAAGTAACATTTTCATTAAAATGCTCTGTTAAATTGGAGAATAAAAACAAAATGAAGCGTTTTTGGACGGGAATTATTGTATTAACTAGCCTATTGATAGTACCTGCTTGCTCATCGGTGACAAAATCGGATAAAACGCAGGTATCTGGTGGTGACTCACAACATACTGATCATCAGCATAGTATGTCGAGTGAACATCAGGGACACTCAATGGAACATTCTGGGGATGAAGCTAAGACAAAAATTACTACCCAAGCAAAACTAACTGCGCCAAAAAATTTGATACCAAATCAGCCTGTTAATTTAGTTATTAATGTTCAAGATACTGCGGGTAAATCTATCGACAAGTTTGATACTTTTCAAGAAAAACTGATGCACTTAATTATTGTGCGCGAGGATTTAGCATCTTATAATCATATTCATCCCAGTTACAAAGGTAATGGTCGTTTTGAAGTGAGTGCAACTTTTTCCAGTCCTGGTAACTATAGTTTGTTTAGTGACTATAAACCCTCTGGACAAAATGAAGCAATATCATTAATGCAAGTTAAAATTCCTGGTTCAATTCCTTTACCAAAAAGTTTAGAAAAATTTGAGAAAATTAAAGTCATATCTAATACTAAAGTTAATCTCGATGCTGCCAATCAAAACATCCAGGCTGGTAAAGAAGTTACCTTAAATTTTGATATCAAAGATGCGGCAAATAATCAGCCAGTTAAGGATTTAGAGCCTTATTTAGGCGAAAGAGGTCATTTAGTGATTGTGAAAAGTTCATCGCCGTTGACAGTTAATGATTATATCCATGCTCATGCCCACAAGAATAGTGCAGATGGACAGATAAAATTCGTCACTAACTTTCCTCAACCTGGAACTTATAAACTGTGGATGCAATTTCAGCGTAATGGTAAAGTTGGTACAGCAGATTTTTGGGTAAATGTAGTGTAAGTTTTGCGATCGCCTATTACAGTGTTACTAGTCGTATCATTGGCAGTAAACAACAGGCGATCGCGGTTATGTTTATCTCATAGAAATCATACATCTATCTAAAAGTAGATTTTGATAATTATTTGAAATAGCTGAACATGATATCAAATTTGTTGCATGAGGGTTGCAATTAAGTATCAATCAGTTTATTGTGTTTGATTAAATCACGTAAATTTGTACTGTTTGTTGAGAAAAGCGAGTAAAAAAAGTAGTAGGGAGAATTACTCTATCATGTTCACCCTACTATCTGATTACTCTATTAAGACTTAACTTTGCAGTATTTCAATTCAACAGAAAGTGATAAAACCGTGTTGCAAAAGTGTTCTGTGTAATTGAATGTAAAAGAAACTATAAGGGTTTGCTGGCATGAGACTATCTGAGCTAGATCCACTCATACCGCTAAATGATTTAAGAGAAGAACTCTTGAAGTTACCAAAGGGTTACTTGTTTTACGAAGAAGAACTGGTAAATTTTTTATCTCGTAGAAGATGGCCTGAGAGCGATCGCCGTATTGACCGAACAACTTTTTGGCGCTGGCGAAACGATAACGGAATTGAACGCCAAAAAGTATTTAGTCGATTGGATTTGCTCAAACTCTGTCGCATCTGCGACCACTACCGTGTAGATGGAACTCGTAATGAGTATTTATCAATTATGAAACAAAAACAAGAGTTAGCATTAAACAGATGAGGCTAAATATAGCGTTTATCAGTCTGGTGAAGTACAAATTGATAGGAGATAGAGGCTAGAGACTAGAAACTAGATGAATGTACCTTATTAAGATGAAAAACGCTGTATTTAATAACAAAGGATAACAAACCCGATTTATTGCCTAAATCGGGTTTTATTTTTATTCAAGATTTATTTCAAATAATAGAAAGTCCCTATCAACCTAAAATACAGAGGTTTTCATCCCAATGAGTTACATTCATCTAGCCTCTATACCCTATAAACTTTTACTGCACTGTAAAATGACATCTATCGATAGTTAGAGAATATATGAAAATAGGATAAAGTAAATCATCCTATAAGCATGAGGTTTTTATTTATTTTTTTATAGAGAATTTTAAAGATTCACCTATTTATTAACGTTGAAAGTGTCACTATGTTCACCATTGGTGATTATGTGCTGAATCAACAAACGGGTCATCTAGGAAAAGTGATTGGTTACGGACAGCAGACTATGAATCCTAATATGCAAACCGTAACTCTCAAGGTATTAGTAGCTGAGACTGCTAATTCTCAAAGAAGAGAGTTTGTCTTTGAGGATCAAGTTTCAGCATGGGTAAAGTGGTCAACTGAAATTTATCAGTTTAGGAGTACTGAGTTGAAAGTGCTGAGTGCTGAGTGAAAACCCATAAATAAAGTCAAGGGATTGAAATTATGACTTTAAACGCTATGCGCTGATACCAATTCTATGTGAGGCTGCATTTAATCTTTTATCTTTTCTTTCTTTGTGTCCTACCCTTCTCCCAAAGGGAGACGCTACGCGAACGGGAAGCCGCTATCGCGTCTATGCGCCCTTTGTGGTTCGTTCTTTAATTTAGTGCATCTTCATACAGAATTGGTATGAGTGCAATTAATTTTACATTTTACTCATCACTTAAATAACCAGGACTTACACAAAATCATGAAAAAACGTAGACGCGCAAGCGGCTTCCCGCAGGTTAGGACACGAAGTTAAGAGGATTTGAGAGGGTTATTGCGTAAGTCCTAATAATGAATGAATAATTAGTTTACCTAGATAACCAAAGGTTCAATATTATGGTACGGGATGTAATTTTCTGCCTACAAGAAGTGGTTGCTGAGATAATATTAAAACCCTCTTCAACTTCTAAAAAACTAAGTGAATGCTTGATTTCACCTCCTTGCGGATGTGCTAATCCAGGCGAAGAAATCAAATGTGAAGATTGCACTTATCTTGAGGCTTGTTTATCTAGTATTAAGCTAGAACGTAGGGAGTAGTGATGGTAATTTCTAGCATTTTTAATCCAATAAACTAGCGGAATCGACATCTAAAAATAAAGTTGCTTGTGATTGACGACGGAGAATTGATGCCGGACAATCGGTGCTGATTGTTTGTTGTAACATCTGTTTTACTATCTGGGCTTTGCGTTTTTCTGGTGCTAGGCAGATAATTTTTTTGGCTGTACAAATTAATGGTAGGGTGACAGTAAAAGCATACTGTGGCACACTGTCGATATTGGAAAAATGACCAGTATTTACTTGTTGTTGGCGATTGACTATATCTAATTTCACCAACTTGACACTATAAGGATCATGAAAATTAGCAACATCAGGATCATTAAAAGCTAAATGTCCATTTTCGCCAATACCTAAGCAACATAAATCGATTGGCTGTGCTTGGAGTAATTGCGTGTAGCGATCGCATTCAGCCACAGGCTCTAATGTATCACCTTCTAGATAATGAAATTCCTGCGGAGTCAGTTTATTTTCTACCCGTTCTCGCAGATAACGCCGGAAACTTGCAGGATGATCAGCCGTAATGCCTAAATATTCATCTAAGTGAAATAAAGTAATTTTTGACCAATCTACGCCACCCAACTTAATTAACGCATCTAGAAATTTGAGTTGGGAATTCCCTGTAGCTAACAAAACGGCAGCTTTACCCTGTTTTTCTAAGATATCCTTTAAATATTTCCTGGTAATTTGTGCAACATTCTCAGCCATTTCTGCTTCAGAATTGTAAACTTGCACTTGTAAATCATCAACACGAAAAAAATTTTTGGCAGCAACCATTGTGAAGTATGAAGTGTGAAGTATGAAGTATGAAGTCTAGTAAGGTGTGTTATGGCAATGTGAGGATTTGAGCGTGACACAAAGTAGAAATTTGCCTTAACGCACTACCACCTACCAACAAGATAACTGTTAAAACATCCTTTCAGCAGTGCGTCACCCTACTTAATTATATAAACTTCTTTCTTTCAGACTTCAGACTTCTAATAAACTGCTTCCTTTCATACTTCACACTTCATACTTCACGCTTCTAGGGTAAACTGTGTAAAGAAAGTTAATATTTATTTACACTTAAAGAATTATGCTGGCAGCAGTTCTCTTTGACTTGGATGGCACTATTGTCAATACTGATCCGATACATTACCAAGCTTGGCAGCAAATGTTGGCAGACTACAACATTGAAATAGATGAAAAATTCTACCAATCTCGGATTAGTGGACGCTTGAATCCAGAAATTGTCAAAGATATTTTGCCGCAATTATCACCAGCAGAAGGGCAGAAATTTGCCGACGATAAAGAAGCATTATTTCGTGAATTAGCTTCCCATCTGCAACCGTTGAGTGGATTTGCTGAACTCCTAGCTTGGACAGAGACACATCAGTTAAAACGGGCATTAGTTACCAATGCACCTCGGTTGAATGTAGAATTTGTGCTTGAGGTTTTAGGGATTAAAGAAGCTTTTCATACAGTGATTTTGGCAGAGGATTGCACTGCTGGTAAACCTGATCCTGCACCTTATCAAGCTGCTTTAAACAAATTAAAGATTAACGCAGAGAAAGCGATCGCCCTGGAAGATTCGCCTTCGGGTATTCGTGCGGCTGTTGCGGCTGGGATTCCTACTATTGGTATCGCCTCCACCCACGATCCACAAAATCTGCAAACAGTCGGCGCGTTTATGGCAATTCCCGATTTTACCGATTTGCAGTTGTGGACGTTTTTAAATTCTTTGACAGAGCCAGATTTGATTAAATATTAGTCAATAGTTGCAAGTGCTGAGAAAAAATACTAGCCTCTAGCCTCTAAGGTACTTGTTCGCTGCTGAGGTGGGCGATCGCTTGTTTAATCCAATCTTCCACATAAGCATCTTTTGGTAGCCCAATGTCTTCACTCACAACGTGTAAGGCGTGGCTAACTTCGTGGGCTGTGTAACCCAAGGCGAACAAAGTCATCTGCACTTCTTCTAAAATCCCTGGTGCTGGGCCGCCTGTAGCGACGAAGAACCCTGCTGATTTGCGCCATTCAATCAATTTACTTTTCAGTTCTAGACAGATGCGTTCTGCGGTTTTTTTGCCCACTCCAGGGGCTTGAATTAAGATTTGGGTGTTACCTGCGATGATGGCTTGGACTAAATCTGGTAATTCCAAGGTGTCTAGGAGGGCGATCGCTAAAGCTGCACCAATCCCGCTAACTGTTAGCAGGTGGCGAAATAAGTCTCGTTCTGCTGGAGAAGCAAAGCCATAGAGTAAAGGTACTTCCTCCCGAATTTGATAATGAGTGAAAATTTGCGCCACCCCTCCTGATTCTGGTAACTGCTGTGCTAACCTTTGGGGAACTTGCAAATCGTAACCAATACCATTGACTTCGATAGTCAAAATGACACGATTACCGCCAATTGTCTGAACACCTGCAACAAGACCTTTGAGATAGCTAATCATAAGAATCCACAATATTACAAAACTTTTAGAATTCCCTCAACACAAGGGTTTTGTGCTACTTACCGATAGTCAGTCGGATATTTAGTATGCCATTGAGCATTACTAAATATGATTCCCCGTTGATTGCCCACAGCGAACAATGCAATATCATTACCTGAATCACTCCAGACAACTGTTTTTTCTGCTGCAAATTGCTATCTTTGCCGAAGAAACTCCGTTGCCTGACCCTGAACGCTGAAAAACGGTACAATGTCGAGGTCAAAACCGTTGTGAGAGATTAACTTTATATTTAAAGCATACTTTCGTGGTTTTGTCTCAATCTGTGGTAAAATTTTATCTGCAAATTCTTCTTTTACGAAAAAAATTACCTATATGAGTGTGCGATCGCTGCAATCAGGAAATTGATTCGTGACTCTACAGGACTGACAAGAAGAAAATTAACCGCAGATAAACGCAGATGGACGCGGATAGAGTTTCGGCATTCTACTACTTATATATAGAACTATAGGACTCATATTTGATTTGGGAAAAAAATCAGTACACTCAGATCAGGCTTCTTTCCTACTCCCGACTCCCCATTTCCTATTCCCGACCTACACAAATAAATTCAGAAATCAAACCGGATTCCTATAGATAACGAACCACATAGACGCGCAAGCGGTGAAGCAGTATGTTGGGCGTGTTTCCCGCAGGTAGGGTGCAAAGGATACAAGGAAAGAAGAGATTCATTTTCCATTTATCACTTTCTTTTGATTGCCGTTACAAAAACTGTAACCGTCAAAGGATGAGCCTTGAATTAATGCAATAGTTAATCATTAAGGCATTGAGCATCAATCTTGATTAATCTTTGGTAAGTGAGGTGGAAGAATGAATCGGCAAAAATTAAGCGGGATGAAAGCAAGTTTTCTACAAAGACGTTACGCTGTCAGTCTAGGAAGACGCTATGTTCTAGCGGCTGCAAGTGTAGTTTTGCTAGGTGTACTTGGTTGTTCTCAAGTCAATAGTAATAATGATGCTTTTGCCGACTCGAAAATGCCTCAACCAGAAATACCATTGCAAAAAAAAACCGTCAAAGCTGATACAAAATTAGTAAATGCTAATAACAAATTTGGCTTTAAGTTGTTTTCGGAAGTTTTGCAAGCAGAAGGTAGCGAAAAAAACATTTTTATTTCACCCACTAGTGTAGCGATCGCCTTAGCTATGACCTACAACGGTGCTAGTGGTTCTACCCAACAGGCAATGGCTAAAACCCTCGAATTACAAGGTCTGAGTCTGCCTGCGATTAACTCTAATTATGCTGCTTTAAAAAGTAGCTTAGAAAATCCTGATGCTAATGTGCAGTTAAATATTGCCAACTCACTTTGGGTAAATAAAGATGTGAATTTACGTCCAGACTTTTTGCAACGAAACCAAGAATTTTACAAAGCCAAGGTAGCTAATTTAGACTTTAAATCTGCATCTGCCTTAAACAGCATTAATAACTGGGTGAATGATAATACCCAAGGCAAAATCAACAAAATTGTTGACCAAATACAACCCAATCAAGTGCTGTTTTTAATTAATGCTATTTACTTTAAAGGGCAATGGAGTGAGAAGTTTGATAAAAGCCAAACTGCTGAACATCCTTTTTACAGCGCACCAGGGCAGCAAAAACTACATTCTATGATGTCTCAAACCGGGGAGTATAAATATTATGAAAACGAGCAGTTTCAAGCAGTAAGTTTACCTTATGGCAAAGATGGCAAAGTCAGCTTTTATGTCTTTTTGCCAAAACAAAACTCCAATCTCAAATCTTTTTATCAAAACTTAAATGCTCAGAATTGGGAAACATGGTTAACACAATTTCGTAGCCAAGAAGGTTTTATTCGCCTACCCAAGTTTAAAACTGACTACGAAGTGACACTCAACGATGCCCTAAAAGCTTTAGGAATGCAAGAAGCTTTTAGTTCACAAGCTAATTTTTCGGGAATGGGGAAAGATTTAGCGATTAGCGAGGTAAAACATAAAACTTTTGTAGAAGTCAATGAAGAAGGTACAGAAGCGGCGGCGGCGACATCAGTGGGAATTGTAGCCACATCCCTGAGAGACAAGCCAGAACCATTTCGGATGATTGTTGACCGTCCTTTCTTCTGTGCCATTCGAGATAATCAAACAGGTAGCATTTTGTTTATGGGTTCAATTTTGGAACCAAGTTGATTTAAGTAGAGTGACGTAAATGATACTTGAAAGCATAAACGTAAATTGGAGATGCGATCGCAACAGAAAAGTACTATCCATCTTTTCACCACACCAAAAGGATTTTTTAGATTTTTTAAATAATCAAAATATGCTTCTACTGTTTTACTCGTTGTAGAAGATACAAATTAGTGGGGAATATTGTGTTTATACCAATTTAATAAAAGAATGCGGCAGATAGAAATCAGGAAAGTCTTACTGGAGCTAGATTTCTTAATTGCGAATTGGTATTATTTAAGGGTGAAGTAATATTTATGGGTAGTTGAAACGTCTGAATATTTATTCACTCACACACTGACTTCTTGATAGGCGTTTCAACTACAATAGACAAAAGTGAAAAAATTAACTCCTCATTTTCACTTCTCGATTCTTTACCTAGACAAGCAGTTTAGTAAATTACTACGATTGCTCGACAATTTCCCTGATTTTATCTGCTTGCTGTTTCTAGAGAAACATTCATATTCTGCCAAAAAGAAAAATCTTTAGTCATCTGCGCCGACCAAGTTTTAGCCTGAATCATCGGCATAGTAGCTACCATTTTTTCGGCATTTTTGGTTTGGCAAGTTTTTGGTAGCTTGGTATTTTCAGAATTAACGCAGGTGTTTTCTGGTACAAAAGCTAAGTAGTTTGTAATTTTGAGTTCTCTATTTAAAGCATCGGATCTGGGTTCAGCGTTAATTTCATTCATCCCTACATAGGCGATGTTTTGCGAATCGTCCATTGTCCGCAGCATACTAATAGCGTTGTAGTTATTGCTAACCAGGGTACCGCGTCGGAGAGAATGAGAGTTAGGTACATCATCAGAAGTATTTGCTTGAGATGTCATACTAGCAATCATTTCGTTACTCATGAATACTTTATTAGTACCCACTGGCATTTTGTCATATTTACTCACTGTCAAACCCACTAAAGCTCCAGACATTGAATCTGTATTCTGAAATAATTCACCATCATAATTAGGAAAGATGGCTGTGGGGTTAACATTTTGAGTTGGCTCAATAAAAGGAGTGTTGGCTTGATATTGATTACTCGCTAAAGTGGCAAAGGTCGAATTGATTGTGGATGAGGTTGCACTACCTTCTAAATAATTGACAGACTGAGCATTAACAGATTGGATGTTTGCACTTAAGGTAGTTGCAAGTACGAGTCCTAGTAGATAGCATTGACTTCTGTTAGTTAGCATGGAATCAATTTTCCTATACCCTATAAATTTGATCAGTGAAACTTTCTTTGGTTTTATTTAATTTTGAGGTTAAGATAAGAGTAAAGTCAGGTTATGTGTGATCTTTATACAATATAGGTATGCCCTAGGTTAATTTTTGCAAATTAACATCTGAGTAAAGATTATTCTGTAGGAAATAATCTTGGTCGATGTAATCTGCCTTAACAATCTCAAAAGCTTAAGCGATAAGCCTTTTCTTGCTCTTGGCCATAAATATAACAAGATTGGGTCACAGAATTATTAAAAATAGCTGAAATATTCCAGATAAATTGAAAAGGTCAATTATGGCTGGACAATTTAGCTAGTTTTGGCACAGATAATTAATTCTGTAAAGTTGTCTTGGATACAATTCGCGTCTTTTTTAGTTCGGCTGAGGAGAGTTGTTCGCCGGTTTGTAAGCGGGTTGCAGATGTTTGCAGAACTTGGGCTGCACTTGTATCACCAATTTGTAAGGCAGTGTTCGCCGCAGTTTGTAACATTGTTGCAGCCCCGATGCGATCGCCTTGTTGTAATTTCATCTCTGCTAACTGCGTTTGGCGATATTTAGCTAATGTCAAAATTGACTGCTGTACCTGGGGATTGAGGGCGGGTTGATATTGGTGCAGGAAATTAGCAGATATGTTAATCATCGGAGACAGTAAGCCATCTTGGTTGGAGGCTGGGTCATCGTAACAAATCTGCATCTGTCCAATGACTTGTTCTCCTGCTGGTAATTTTCCTAAATAAAGATTGACTAAAACTACCCGGTCTACACCTTGCATTAAATCACCCAGCCGCACTCTAAAGCCGCCATTGGTGGTTTGCTGCACTGGTAACTCAATTGTGTCTGGGAAAACTTGGGCGATGGGTTTTAATTCTGCTAGTCGGATATGAGGTGCAAGGGAAAACTGCAAATAAGCATTTGTTAGCCCTATTGATGTAATGCGACCAAACAACCGCCCAAATTGTTCTAAAACTTGTTCTGGATGCTCAACATAAGCCAAACTACCGCCGCCAGCATCAGCAATTTTTTCGAGTAAATCTGAGTTCCAGTTATTGCCAAAACCGAGAGTGTTAATTGTCAGATTGATTTTAGCTGCCTTTTGCGCCAGTTCCAGACAGCGTTTGTTGTCATCGTTGCCAATTTCCCACTTCCATAACCGCAAACTACTTTCACCATGTCCATCGGTAAGGAGGAAAGCTTGGGAAACAGCGCCTTTAGCACCTTGCATCAGTTCTGTGATGCCCAATTCTAACCCGGCAGCAATAGCAGTACCGCCACTGGCGATGAGTTTTTTTGGCAACAGCGATTTAATGGTGCTGGGGTCTTGAATTACTTGATGGGGAACAATCACTTCCGCAGCACCAGAAAAAGCCACTATTGAGATGCGATCGCCAGGCTGTAACTTATTTAATAATTGCTCTACTGCTTGCATCACAGTTTGCATTGGTTTGCCGTGCATTGAACCGCTTTTATCCAGAATTAAGCATAAATTCAACGGCAAACGCCCCTCAAGCTGATCAGCAAGCGCAGAAACCGAAACTACTAATTGACGTTGACTGCTGACTTGAGCCACATCAACGTTACGATCACTTAGCAACGAGAGCAATTTAACCTTCATTGTGGCGGGATATCTTGCAACACAGTTTTGGAGACAATGCGAGTTTTTTTGCGATCGCTTTCGCTTAAATCTCCTCCCGATTGTAATTGCGTGGCAGAAGTTTGCAACACCGTAGCTGCACCGACGTAATCTTTACCTGAGAATTTTGACAGTTTTTGTTCAGAAAGGTGTTGATGCTGGGCCAAGATTGATTGGGTTTTTGTTTCGACCTAAATTGAGATACCAGCGACCCTTGTAGAAGACTAAGAACGAACCGCTTTCATATCTCAGATTAATTGTATCTTTGAAGTTAACACGCTCACCCTTGGAGTCGATGTACCAGCCTTCAATGTTTGCTATTGCTATATGTGGTTTAATTTTGGTGTAGGAAACTTGAATTTCTTTGATGTCATGTCCTCCTAATTGTGTTACTTTATCTTGTACTGCCTGCTCTGAAGAGTAAGACCCTGGTACTAACCGCAACATTAAATTTTGATCTTTCTTTTCTAAAGCACGTACATAGGCATCCACAACATCTTCAGGTGTTGTACCACCACGCCAATTTATTAAAAAATAGGTAAGCAATAAACAAAGTATAGTTGCACTTAGGAATAGTACTAAGTACAACAATCTTCGATTTAATTGTTGTTTTTGGCTCACGAGATGTTATTTATAGCTAGACAATAAGCTCTAGGCATAGTATTTTGTGTTGGCTAGACTACTATGTAATACCAATTTGAAAAATGATTGCGACAAATGGGTTACTGAAAAGCTCACCAGTAAGCAATTTCCCAATCCAAAATCCAAAATCTAAAATCCAAAATGGTATAAAACTCATAATTTTGAAAGCATTTATAGCCTTTCCTAGTCTGTTGAGGTACAAATTTATCTGCGTCCATCTGCGGTTAATTATTCTTGCTTGTACTTCACTAGCATAAGAAATGCTATATTCACTTTCTGACAACCCTGATTATTTCGTTATTTTCTCAATAAAACGCTAGTTTTATTGAGAAGATTAAGTGTGGATTTGTCAGTTATAGCCAACCACTCAGTTTTGAAAACGTTACCCTCTTTGAGCAACAAGAGCAATTTAACCTTCATTGTGGCGGGATATCTTGCAACACAGTTTTGGAGACAATGCGAGTTTTTTTGCGATCGCTTTCGCTTAAATCTCCTCCCGATTGTAATTGTGTGGCAGAAGTTTGCAAGACTGTGGCTGCACCTGTATCACCCATTTGCAAAGCAGTTTTAGCAGCAGTTTGCAACATAGTTGCAGCCCCGATGCGATCGCCTTGTTGTAATTTTGCTTCGGCGAGTTGGGTTTGGCGATACTTGGCTAAAGCCAAAATTGATTGCTGCACCTGGGGATTAATGTTTGGTTGGTAAGCCCTGGTAACATTAGCGTACACGGGGCTATTTGTAGTAAATAAACCGGGTTGATTTTGGGCAGGATCATCGTAGCGAATTTGGACATTTGCGATCGCTTGTTGACCTTCCGGCAATTGTCCCAGATAAATATTAGCTAAAATTACTCGCTCCACATCTCTCATTAAATCACCCAACCGAATCGCAAACCGTCCATCTGCTTCTTGTTGCAAGGGAAGTTCAATCGTATCTGGGTAAACTTGGGCAACAGGTTTAAGTTCTGCTAACCGGACATTCGGCATTAATGAAAATAACAGATAAGCATTAGTCAAGCCCACAGTTTGAATCCGGCTGAATAACCGCCCAAACTCATTTACAGCTTGATCAGGTTTTTGAATATAAGATAAAGTGCCTAAACCTGCATCAGCGATTCTTTCTAAAACATCTTGGTTCCAATTGTCGCCAAAGCCCAAAGTATTTAAAGTTAAATTGTAACCAGCAGCTAACTGAGCGAACTTAAAGCAACGGTTATTATCTCCGTGTTCATTTTCCCCATCGGTGAGCAAAAAAGCTTGGGAAATGCGGTCTTTTTTGCCCTTAGCTAACTCCTCAATCGCCAGACGCAACCCTTCATCAATCGCCGTTCCGCCATCAGCAGATAAGCGGTTAATTTGCTTTTTAATTTGTTCTGGGTCTTCCACCGATTGATTTGCAATTAAGACCTTAGCGCGATGATCGAAGACTACCACACTCAGGCGATCGCTGGGCTTAAGTCTGTCAACCAACAAATTTGCGGCTTTTTTCACCGTTTCCAGGGGTTTACCATTCATCGAGCCACTATGGTCGAGAATTAAACATAAATTAATCGGCAGAGTCCGGTCTTGGGTATCGGCGATCGCGGACACAGAAATCGACAGCTGACGTTGACTACTAGTTTGATTAGCATCAACATTGACATCATTCAGGGCAGGCTGCAAATTGACCTTCATAACCCAAACTTCCTAAATTCAGGATACATACAATAATTTAGTTAAGAATCCAGCACTCAAAAGCCAGAAATCAAAATTGAGCAAAAATTTTAGATGGTAGGTCAGTTGAGTGTTGACTGTCCTCACCATTGTGACTCCTGACTCCGAAATCCCAAATTCTCACCATATTTATAAATAACTTCAAATTGCCAGATCAACGCTACGGAAAACTTATCTTGCGTAGATAGATTAATATATTCACAATAATCTTAGAAGCCTAGCTTTAGCAGATGCCAGCAATCTCGCCCATTAGCGAGGAAACCGCACCTGACTCTAGCCAGCATCGCGCTAGGATGTATTACAGTTAACGGCATAATTTCAGGCGATCAGTTGCTATGGACATTTCCCCCATCAAGGCTGTTCAAGCCCCATACTACGGCGATAACTTCTACCGGACACCGCCGCCAGATTTACCCTCCCTTCTGTTAAAAGAGCGAATTGTCTATCTGGGAATGCCACTGGTACCTGCTGTGACGGAATTAATCGTCGCTCAATTATTGTACTTGCAGTCAGACGACCCCGACAAACCTATTAAAATCTATATCAACTCGACAGGCACTTCTGGTTATAGTGGCGAACCCATTGGCTTTGAAACCGAAGCCTTTGCCATCTATGACACCATGAAATACATTAAACCTCCCATCCACACCATTTGTATTGGTTCCGCGATGGGTATGGCTGCCATGTTATTGAGTGCTGGTACTAAAGGTTGCCGCGCCAGCTTACCCAACGCTAGTATTATCCTGCACCAGCCCAAGAGCTACGCCCAAGGTCAAGCAACTGATATTCAGATTCGGGCGAAAGAAGTTCTGGCAAACAAAGCATCGATGGTTGAGATTTTGAACCGTACCACCGGACAGACGGCCGAAAGAATCACCAAAGACATGGATCGTCTCTTCTATATGAGCGCATATCAAGCTAAAGAGTACGGTTTAATCGATCGCGTGTTTGAAAAAGAAGAACTCGCTAATCCACCAGTACCAACGAGTGTCCTCTAAATAGTGCTGAGTGCTGAGTAGAATGTGCTGAGTTATGAACAACTTCTAACTCTTCACTTTTAACTCTTAACTTTTATTCCTCACTCAGCACTCAGCACTCAGCACTAAAAAACAATTAATCACAAACGGAGTTAATCATGCCTATAGGCGTTCCTAAAGTTCCTTACCGGATGCCCGGAGGACAGTATACAGATTGGATTAGCATCTACGATCGCCTTTACCGGGAACGGATTATTTTCTTGGGGCGTGATGTTGATGATGAAATTGCTAACCAAATCATCGCCGTTATGCTGTATCTGGATTCAGAAGACCCAGGTAAAGATATTTATTTGTATATCAACTCTCCTGGTGGGATGGTAACATCTGGTTTGGCGATTTATGATACGATGCAACACATCAAATCTGATGTTGTGACCATTTGTGTCGGTCTGGCGGCTTCAATGGGTTCTTTCTTGTTGACTGCTGGGACAAAAGGCAAGCGTCTAGCATTGCCCCATTCCCGGATTATGATTCACCAACCTTCCGGCGGAACCCGTGGACAAGCTACTGACATCGAAATCGAAGCCAGAGAAATTCTGCGGATTCGCCATCAACTCAATAACATTTACGCTCAAAATACTGGTCAACCCTTGGCCAAGATTGAGAAAGACATGGATCGTGACTTCTTTATGTCCGCCCAAGAAGCCAAAGAATACGGATTGATTGACCGTGTGATTGAAGAGCGAATCTAGAAGGTAGGGAGTAGGGAATTGGGAGTAGGGAGTAGGGAAAAATTCACCACTCCCCATTCACTACTCCCCACTCCCTTACAAAACTGTCTAGTTTGAACTATAAATTAGAAAATTTTTGTTTATCATTAAAACCTCATGCTAAAGGCAGAATGCTGATAGCTGTATATTAGATAGCTGATATCTCGAAATGGATCTAGGAGATTGCTACCGTTTATTGGGTTTAAGGTCGGGAGCCTCGTTTGCAGAAATCAAATCGTCTTACAGACGACTGGCGCAGCAATATCACCCCGATATCAACCCAGATGACAAAAAAGCTAAAGATAAGTTTATTGCCTTGACAGAAGCTTATAGGCTGCTCTTAACGGTGGTACCGCCAGAAGAAACAGTCGAGCAGCCGTCAGGTCAACAGTTTGTGTCTAGGGGCGAGGACGCAAAAGCCACGCCGAAAACCACAGTCACTACAGAAACCTTTGTGGCTAGGCGCGAGGAACCAAAGGCGACTCGTCAAGATGCTGCACCAAAAACCACAGTCACCACGGAAAAACCACAGTCACCGCCTGCGAATATTGCGGAAATTGAACAACGGCTGAAGTGGAAGACTTATGAGCAGTTGCAAAGATTTTTGAAAGAAAAAAGATTTCCCCAAGCGATCGCCCTGGCGGAAGCCTTGGTAGACCGTTTACCCAAAGATGCGGAAGTTCGCCAATGGTTAGCGATCGCTTATCAAATTTGGGCAAGGGCGCTGATTAACGATAATCAAGTTCTCAAAGCCAGAATTTACCTGAAAAAAGCCCTCAAAACTGACCCCAATAACAAAGCTTTGTGGAACGAAGTTCAAAGGGATTTTCAGAAAATAGAGCAAATTTTTTAAAATTTGTCAATATTTACCACTGGTGACATAGGAGAAAAATTACAATAAATAAGGTATTCAATTTGGAGCATAAAACAATGCAACAAATCAATTTTGATGCCTATGTAGATGAAAATGGTGTTTTGTGCCTGAAAATGCCTCCAAATCTTGCTGGAATGGAGATAAAAGGAAGACTTCTTTATCAAATTTATCCTGCTCCTTCAGCAACTTTCCAAGATAAAAAAGTCGATATTAATGCTGTTCGTAGTATCTGTCATCAGATTAGAAACTTACCCAATCTCGATAGCAGAACACCAGAGGAAATTATTGGCTACAACGAGTTTGGAATTCCAGAATAATGGTAATTGATCCTTCAGCTATCCTAGCAATTATTTATGCTGAACCTGAAGAATTGATTTTTATTCAACTAATTGATGAAAGTGAAGACTGTCTGCTTTCTTCTCCAGGCTATGTTGAAGCATCAATAGTCTTGGGTACTAAATATGGTCAGCAAGGTGTAGAAAATTTGAACTTATTAATTACAGCACTTTCTATCATTATTGTACCTTTCAGTGTAAAGCAAGCACAGTTAGCCAGTGAAGCATTCTTGAAATTTGGTAAGAGTCGCCATCCGGCAAAACTGAATATGGGAGATTGCTTTTCCTATGCTTTAGCAAAATCGATAAATCAACCTTTGTTATTCAAAGGTAATGATTTTATTCATACTGATATTGCCAGAGTTAATTACTGAGACATAATCAATTCATATTACAAGTGAATATTAATGCCTATTTAAGAAACTGGTTCAAACACCATTTGAGGAATTAATATTTCATCTTGCGATTGTCCAATTCCTAAAAATCGCGTTTCCTCTTCATATACACGCACAAGTCCAAAATTATCGGAATTGAGGGAAACTTTTTGTCCTTGACACCATTTGCGGGCGAGTTCTGGAGGTAAAGTGACGGTGGGTAAATGCTGTAAAGCAACATCCGGGGAAATGGGTTGAAATGTCCCGCCTTGCAACTGTGTTTCTAAGTCAGTTAAAGAAAGACTATTAGTTAAATTAAAACCACTGCTGTGGGTGCGAGTTAAAGCGGCGAGAGTTCCGCCAGTGTTTAAGACTGAACCTAAATCACGGGCGATCGCTCTAATATATGTACCACTACCACAAGCGATCGCCACATCTAATTCAGGAAAATCCCCCTCGCGCCAATCTAAAATATCTATCTGAAAAACTTCAACTGTACGTACAGGAACTTCCACCGTTTCACCTTGACGCGCCAAATCATACAAGCGTTTGCCATCAACTTGAATCGCACTATACATTGGCGGTATTTGTTCAATCTTTCCCACAAATTGTGTGAGTGCAGTTTCGATTTCAGCCAAACTCAAACTTGCACAAGGTTGTGAGGTGATAATTTCTCCTTGCAAATCATCGGTTGTGGTACGCACACCAAAACGGATAGTAGCTTTGTAAGCTTTTTCCCCTGGGAGATACTGCAATAACCTTGTGGCTTTACCCATTGCAATTGGTAAAACCCCAGTTGCTGCGGGGTCTAAAGTTCCCGCATGTCCTACCCGTTTGAGGCGCAACAGTTTGCGTACCCGCGCCACACAGTCATGAGAAGTCCAATCAAATGGTTTGTTTAAGTTGAGAAAACCTTGCACAGTAATATTTTGTGAGTAATTTCAGTCAGTGGGTTGATGTCTAAACAGCGATCACTATCATATTTCATCAAATCACCATAACAATAGCAATCAATATCAAAATCAAAGGCTAAGAATACTGTACTAAATATTTCTCTACCTAAAGAATGATGATGTATGGAAATTTATGAATATGTAAGTTGGTTGGCAATTTTCCCTGGTAGAGCAGCATAAATCCCCAGATGCTGGCTCATAGCCTATTTGTTGAATTTACATGAGTCCGGTTACATTATCTGGAAGTGTTCTCTTTCAGTGTGTTTAGGGCTACCTATTAATGATTCAGAATAAAATATCCAGTGCTGGTGTAGCGACTCTAGCCTTGATTGGAGGCGTAACCGCTTTTTCTACACCAGTTCAAACTGCTACCTTGCAACAACCTAAAATGTCAGACCACAGCATCCAACTGGCACAAACTGTAAACACTGCGAAGTTAGAAGCGGAGGTTTTCACTCAAATCAACCAATATCGAGCGTCTCTGGGTCTACCAGCATTAACACGTAACTCAACTATTGACAATCAAGCTAGGACTCATAGTCAAAATATGGCTCAGGGGCGAGTTGCATTTGGTCATGATGGTTTTGGCGCAAGAATTCAAGCGATCGCAGTTACAATACCCTACAGCGCAGCAGCAGAAAATGTGGCTTACAACCAGGGATACAGCAATCCTGCAACCCAGGCTGTGCAAGGTTGGCTGAGAAGTCCAGGACATTTGGCTAATATCAAAGGTAATTACAACCTCACAGGTGTTGGTGTGGCGGTAAATAGCAGAGGTGCAGTTTACTTCACCCAAATATTTATCCGCAGACGTTAGGAAGATAATTCAGTTAAAACTTGCTGAAAAATAGGGTGCGTTACTTTATTTGCGTAACGCACCCTATTTTCGCTGTATATTTCTCAGATACATCGAATCTCTCTAGCTGACTTATAAAGGATTAACGATGGAACCTATTTCTATAATTATTACTGCTTTGAGTGCTGGTGCGATCGCCATCATAATGTTATGGCTATTATTTATGTACGCCACTGAATAAGTATTGACTTGACTCAATTATTAGATGTAGGTAGTCAAAATGAGTGCAGAACAAGATTTATTAACTAAGTGGCGTTCACTTCCACAAGACAAACAGGAAGAAGTTTTAGATTTTGTCGAATTTCTTCGCTTGAAAACTTCTGCAAACAAAACTCCTTTGGGAGAACGTTTACGTCAAATTCGCTCTAAGATTGTTGCTTCTGGTGAACCTTTATTAAGTCGAAATGAAATAGCAAAAGAAATTGCCAGTCGTCGCGGGGGATTACAAGAAACTGAGCCATGAAAATCACTTTTGAGGAAAAGTGCGATTGGCATACTCAGAGACTATTTTAGAAAGGGCGATCGCATTTTCGCACAACTTCAGGAGCGATCGCACAAAATCTGCGCCATGATCAATACAATATAGGCCAAATTTAAATAGGAGAAGACAAGATGCAATCGGCGTTACGAATTGAAACTCAAGTTTTACCAGGCAACAAAATTGAAATTAATTTGCCTAATGATACTGCCTTAACCTCAGTAGGACAAACCGTTGAGGTGATTGTCTTGTTACCAGAACAAAAACCTGCACTAAAAAGCCAATCCATTTTGACATTGCTTGAAGAAATCCATAGACAACGCCCTGTCGGAAGAAGTGTAGAAGAAATCAATCGAGATATACAGGTAGAGAAAGAGGCATGGGACAACTAACTTTTTCCAATGCTGACCGTATATACATTGATACAGTAACGATTATTTACGCTGTTGAACAGACCCCAACTTATGGAATGTTGCTGAATCCTCTATGGAATAACCTTCAGACAGGAAACCTGGAAGTTTTTACCAGTGAACTGACTTTGATGGAAACCCTAGTCGTACCAATGAGAAATTCAGATACGTTTCTGATTAATGCCTACGAGCGATTGTTGCAATCACCCCAAATACAATTAGTTCCCATTAGTCAAGCCATCTTGAAAGAAGCAGCAAGGCTACGTGCTATTACACCTTCATTGAGAACACCCGATGCCATTCATCTTGCAACAGCTACAGCATTAGACTGTACCCAGTTTCTCACCAATGACCGACAACTAAGAACAGTGTCAAACTTATTCATCGTGATTTTAGATGAAGTGCTGGCATCATAAGATATAGTTCTTGCTTTATCTATTCTTCTACTGCTACAAATACCACACCTTCATAGATTTGTGCGATATTCAGCAGAGTCATTTTCCCAATATGCGATCGCATTCGCAATGAATGTAAAAAAACATTCCTATTTCTCCGAAGAGGGATAATATGACCTGTCACCTTTTCTTATTTTTTTGTTATTTATATATTAACTTTGCAATATTTGTTAACCAATTATATTAATAATACTTCGTTCGTTAATTTAGAGCAGTATCGCTATTAGTTGGTTATCAGTATTAACTCTCAGGCATTATTGATTAATAGTTTTGATAAAGAATTGTATTGTTGAACAAGCATATACTTATTGATATTCCTATACTGGATATTAATTTCCACACTGTGCGATTTGCACTAGGGGGTTCCAATGGTTCATACTTTTGAGGTGTTGGTTGATATTAAGGAATATGCTGATCAAGCCAACAGTACCTATCAATGCGGAACGTCAAGATACGAGATTAGTGCTGAGTCCAAAGAAAAGGCGGATGGTATGGCAAGAGTTCAGGCCAGAAGTGAACATCCAAAAGGCACTGAATATGATGTTAGAGTAACCAGACTCTTGAGATAAATGACAGTCTGGATTCCACAATAAATTGATTAATTGTTCTTGTTTGCTAGTAATAATAAATAACCATTGGTTGTGCAGTTTTCCAAAAATAACATCGATATTTCTTGCTATGAGTAAAGTTGTAAGAAATTAATATCTGCATAAGGTATGGAACACTGCACAACTTCTCAATTGAAAATTAGTACTGATTAACTTGATGGGGAGAGGATTTTGGTAAAAAGTGCCATCATTTTCACATCTTTAAATATTTCTAGATAAATATATTTCTGAATTTCTTGCTGATTTTTTGGGAAAAAACAACCCAATCCGTAAAAATTATTATATTCTTTTCTTTGCGATATACTAAATAGTCTGCCGTTATTTTTATATTGATAAATTATTGATGTTTGTATAAATTCTCGAAAATTTTGCAATAAAGTTTGATTTGCCCCTGATTGTTCAGTGATTTTTGCTAAAAAACTGACCAAATCAACTAGCTTATCTTCCATATAAGAATAAAATTTGATTTCATTTAAGTTAATGGATTTTGTATTTGCTGCCATAATTGAATCAATCAAAGGATTAATAATTTTTGGTAAATCACGCAATCTATGATTATGAGTGACAGTGTAGCTATAATACATATCACTTTGTTCAAATTCTATGATTTTGGTTGCTAATTCTCCACCGTTGATTGCTGGATAACGCCCCAAAAATTCTAATAAGGAAACATAATAATAATTCGGCGCTCCCAAAGTTAGTTGGGAAGACAAAGTATATTTTGCTGTGTCTCGAAAAGTATAATGAGCTTCTATCGTTCCTTTATTACAATTCTGAAAAAATAGTAATTCTACACGCTTACCTAATTTGTTATTAAACTTGGTGATCACTTGACTGAGTTTTTCAATATTCATCCACTTTGTTTGGTGAGTCCAGCCAAAAATAGGATGTTCATCAGGACTAATTTCATCTAAACGTCCACCATGTCCTAAAATTGCGATCGCCCATTTTTTAGCTTGAAATTTTGACTTAGCCCAATCAAGATATTCTGCAAAAACCTCATCACTAGCACTGTTAGCAGTATTTATTTGCTGCACATCAACTTTAGCTTGAGTAATGATATATCTCGAAAGCTGCCGTTTACCACTAAAATCTGCTTGCACTAACACCAATATATTTGGAGATTTGATACCTTGAGTCAGCATTTCAATAATCGGATTGCCAAATTCCCATAAATCATTGTCATAAGGCATCCAATATAAAATTATCCAGTCAAAGTGTTGTGGATCACTTTTACTGGCTGAGGCTAAAGAAGATTGTGCTGAAGAATTGAGAATTTCCGCGTTGAGGAAAAAAGAAGTACTACTGATAGCACCATACTGAATTAGTTTTCGACGTTTCATAAAATTGGGTTTACTCTACGCAAGTAAACTAATTTTTAAGTGAAATTTTGCTCATTCCACATATAAATAGCATAATCACTTTCAAGATTTTTGCAACAAATACATAACTAACTGTTCACCTGCGGCATCGATATGGCGTTTTAGTAACCGCACGGCAGTTTTTGTATCTCGTTGTTTGCAAGCATCTAAAAGTTGATAGTGTTCTTTTTGGGAACGTTCTTGATAGTCCATTTGTGCCATCTGCATACGCACATAGCGATCGCAATTTATATGCAGATTTTTGATCATTGCTAATAGTCTCGGACGTTCTGCGCTGGTGTAAAGTGCAGCGTGGAATTCCCAGTTAAATTGCGCTAACAAACCTGCATCAGTGGTTTGATCAGTCGTTTCGAGAATTAACGCAGCTTTTTCTAAATCTGCTGTGCTGAATTTTGGTATCGCTAACTGTATGGCTTGGACTTCCAACGCACTGCGAATCTCACAAATTTCTTGCGCTTCGGCTGCTGTGAGTACCGATACCATCGCACCACGATTAAGATGCAGCGTTACCAAACCTTCCGCTTCTAATTGACGCAAGGCTTCCCGCACAGGAATGCGACTCACACCAAATTGTGTGGCGATTTCATCTTGTCGGAGAGATTGTCCTTCTTGAAAAATGCCGCGCAAAATAGCTTCCCGCAAAGCATCGGCAATTAAATCGGGGGTGCTGCGTTGTTGTTGCAGCACATTGGCAGCTAAATCATGTAAGTTCATATTTTATATTGTATACAATTTAGAAAAGATTGTATACAATATCCAAAGTTATAAATAATTCCCTTAACCAAACGGGAGACTAGTTATGAGCATTGCATCTCAAGCAACAGACCGAGTTATCATCTTTGACACCACCTTGCGGGATGGCGAACAATCCCCTGGTGCAACCCTAAATGCAGAAGAGAAATTAGCGATCGCTCATCAACTAGCTCTTTTGGGAGTAGATGTCATAGAAGCGGGTTTTGCTGTCTCTAGTCCGGGAGATTTTCAAGCCGTCAAAACCATTGCGGAACAAGTCGGGAAAGCAGACGGGCCAATTATTTGCAGTTTAGCCAGAGCCACCCGCAAAGATATTCAAGCCGCCGCCGCAGCTTTAAAACCTGCCGCCCATCCGCGCATTCACACCATGATTTCGACATCTGATATTCATCTGCAATATCAGTTGAAAAAGTCCCGTAATGAAGTGCTGGCGATCGCTCAAGAAATGGTGGCTTATGCCAAATCCTTTGTTGATGATGTTGAGTTTTCGCCAATGGATGCTAGTCGGACAGAACCAGACTTTTTATATCAGGTGTTAGAAACTGCGATCGCATCTGGCGCAACCACAATCAATATTCCTGATACCGTTGGTTACTGCACCCCCAAAGAAATCGGAATTTTGATTCAAGGCATTCGGGAAAATGTGCCGAATATTGACAGAGTAATTCTTTCCATCCACACCCAAAATGATTTGGGTTTAGCAACTGCCAATGCCTTAGCCGCCATAGAACATGGTGTGCGTCAAGTAGAATGCACGATTAACGGCATTGGCGAACGTGCCGGAAATGCCGCATTAGAAGAAATTGTGATGGCCTTGCAAGTGCGGAAACACTACTTCAATCCCTACTTTGGCCGTTCTGTAAATTCTGATGTACCCCTCACCAATATCAAAACCCAAGAGATTTACAAAACTTCTACCTTAGTTTCGCAGTTAACCGG
Source organism: Nostoc sp. FACHB-190 (assembly GCF_014696905.1). Lineage (NCBI taxonomy): Bacteria > Bacillati > Cyanobacteriota > Cyanophyceae > Nostocales > Nostocaceae > Nostoc > Nostoc sp. FACHB-190. Next base: position 82,295 of record NZ_JACJQW010000029.1, on the reverse strand, counting down.
AATGCTGATTCAACCAAATAAAGCGATCGTGGGTGCAAATGCTTTCGCCCATGAATCTGGCATTCATCAAGATGGCATTATCAAGCATCGCCAAACCTACGAAATTATGGAGGCTGCATCCATTGGCTTACCAGAAAATCGCATAGTTTTAGGCAAACACTCAGGACGAAATGCTTTCCGTACAAGGTTGAAAGAATTGGGATTTGAACTGAGTGAAGCCGACTTAAACAAAGCCTTTAACCGTTTTAAAGAAGTTGCAGACAAGAAAAAAGAAATCTCTGATTGGGATATAGAAGCACTTGTGCGGGATGAAACCCAAAATCAAGTAGAAAGCGGTTTTCAACTCGAACACGTCCAAGTAATTTGCGGTGACTGCACTTGTCCAACTGCAACCATTACAGTTGTCACACCCGATGGCAAAATCCTGACAGATGCGAGTGTCGGCACAGGGCCAGTAGATGCAGTTTATCAAGCAATAAACCGTTTAATACAGATTCCCAATCAATTAATTGAGTTTTCTGTACAGTCAGTCACAGGCGGAATTGATGCCTTGGGAACAGTCACAATCCGCTTGGCATATCAAGATAGAATCTTTTCCGGGCAAGCATCCGACACAGATATTGTCGTAGCCGCAGCTTACGCCCATCTCAATGCGTTAAATCGCCTTTATCATTATTTGCAAACTCAAAAAATTCTTGCTCAGGTAAGCGAGTAGAACTGTTGGGGAATAGTGTTTAGGTAATATGGGGGCTTCGCCATGACACTATTCTCAACAGGAAATCTCTGTGGATAATTCCTGACCAAGTTAAGCACGAAATAAATGATGATATTCAGGATTGTACAAGTGCGATCGCCCATCTGTTGCTTTCAGTGCCGGACTAATTACATAAAGTGTGGTGCGAATCAGATTTTCTGTTTTGGTGCATTCCGCCATTTTGTTCAGGGGAACCACGCGAATTTTTTCATCAGGCCAACCTAGCCGAAAGCAAATCGCCACAGGTGTATCGCTGGGGTAATGTTCGAGTAATTTGGCTTGGGCATTTTCGACGTGACGCGCACTTAAATATAAGCATAAACTAGCTTGATGGGCGGCGAGGCTGGTTAACTCTTCTGTGCTTGGGACTTCAGTACGTCCACTAATGCGCGTCAGGATGATAGTTTGAACTAAACCGGGGACTGTTAACTCTACCTTGAGTTTGGCGGCGGCGGCTTGAAAGGCGCTAATTCCTGGGACGACTTCAAAGGGGATATTCGCCTCAGCCAGCATTTGCATTTGTTCGTGAATAGCACTGTAAAGACTGGGGTCGCCAGAGTGGAGACGGACAAGAGATTTTTGCTGCGATCGCACCCGTTCCACCATCAGTGACACAATTTCTTCCAAAGTCTTATCCGCAGTCGGAATAATTTCCGCATCTGGGCGGCACAGATTTAATATTTGTTCGGGAACTAAAGCATCAGCAAATAAAATTACATCTGCCCTAGAAAGGAGTTTTTGCGCTTTAACCGTTAATAAATCAGGGTCTCCCGGCCCTGCCCCCACAATGTAAACTGCTGGTTTGATTAAATTTAGTTGAGTTTCCATACAAAAAACTTCAATTACTTTTCCGTATTTACCCGTAATAAAAATCTTTTTTCAAAAATTTCTTGGCATTTTCTCAGTATCCTTCCGGATTAACCCTCTAACGATAGAAGAATGGAATGGTAGATGCACCCTGGTTAAGCCCTAGAGTCAAATCTGGGGCATTTTTTATTTTTGGTCATTAGTCATTGGCGTTGCCTAAATGCGTGATGAATTTTCTCACGCAGAGACGCAGAGAGGATGAGGATTTTTAAATTGAGTCATCTCCTAATCCCCCTTGTCTCCCTTGTCTCCCTTGTCTCCCTTGTCTCCTTCGTCTCCCTTGTCTCCTTCGTCCCCCTTCAGGCCTTCTCCTAATCACTTGACGCAACCACATCCGGTAACGGACGTTTCCGAAAATATAGCCAAGCTAAACCTGCTAAACCTGCGATAATACCCGTTAAGCTGACAATTTGAGCAATTCTCAGATTTCCTAGCAATAAACTATCTGTGCGTAAGCCTTCAATCCAAAAGCGACCAGTGCTGTAGGCTGTTAAGTAAACCATAATTAACGTGCCTAATTTCAGCTTGATCTTGCCAGAGACACTGCGGAAAAATAAATTTAACAGCAAGGCAAACACCATTAAATCCCACAGTGATTCATACAAAAAAGTGGGATGGAAGTATTCAAAACTTTGATAATCTAAAGGACGACCAAGACAGAGGTTTTTAGCTGGATCAAATCTGCATGGAATGTAAAGTTTCCAAGGTAGATTAGTAGGACGACCAAAAGCTTCAGAATTAAAGAAATTACCCCATCTTCCAATTGCTTGTCCTAAAACTAGGGAAGGTGCAACCAAGTCTGCTAATTGCCAAAAAGAAACCCGCTTGAGTTTGGCAAAAATTAAAGCTGCTATCGTCCCACCGATAATTGCACCGTGAATAGCAATACCACCTTCCCAAATAGCGATGATTTTTTCGGGATGCTTGGCATATTCCGCCCATTCAAACAAAACATAATATAGTCGTGCGGCGGGAATTGCCCCCAACACCAGCCAAATTGACAAATCACTCAGCAATTCTGGATTCACATTACGGCGTTTTGCCAAGTACTGAGAAAGGCTGACACCAACTAACACCGCCGTAGCAATCAACAAGCCATACCAACGGATAGTTAATGGGCCGATTTTCACCAAAATCGGGCCTGGAGAAGTAAATTGAAATGCCAACGGCAAAGAAGAGATATCCAGTACCATGCAAAACTACCTAGAGAATTACAGTGTTTAGCTTGAGCAGCTGACAACCCTATCACTGGTAGGGCAGTTATGTCTATAAACCATTAGAGCAGGTTTTGTTTGTAGAGACTCACACTCAACAGATATCTATCTAGTTCAATTCCGTAGGGTGTGTTACGGCTACGTCAAGATTTGAGCGTTGGAAATATGAGAAATTAGCCGTAACGCACCGGATTTGATGGTGTGTTGTGCGTTGCTTCAACACACCCTACTAGCCTAGCCATTCATTTTAAGATATAAACGCCTGTTTAATTTTCTTGCAAATTTCGACTAACGCTTTATTTTGTTCTGATGTACTCAAGCTATCTAAAGGCTGTTTTGGTTCGTGGGCTGCAAGATATTTGGGAATTTCCGTTTCTTCGTAAGAACTATAACTTATAGTCATAGCAAAAGGACGATCGCACCAGGAAAATCAACTTAAATAATAATTTAGCGCGTATAAACCCATCTCTGAACACGGATGCTGGAGGAGAAAGTGCGATCGCCTTAGCTAACTCATTAATGAAATACCGCCAAAAACCTAGCATCGCAGTATTTTCATTCAACTTCATTACTAGTTCACATATAAATAAAAATAGGTTTTTTCATCCGCTAATAGTATTATTTGAAATTGTTTTTTCTCTTACCTTCTTTTCTGATTATTTAATTGACAGTTCAAACCTCAGAATGATAACGATAATATCTCCTCAGTGAGAAGCAAATTTTTTTAAATATTTTTAATCTAAAAACTAATTAGACAAGATTACTTTTCTGTCGATAGAAACTTTAGGCAAGTCTAATTAAATATCTCGTAAATCCATAAAATACTTAATTTGCGATTAAGTATAGATTTTCTGTTGGCTATTCTATTCAATCATTTGGAGGTTGGTTATGAAAAAATTGATTTTATTGTCTGGCTTGAGTGTTGCGATCGCAGCTACTTGTCTCCCGGCGCAAGCCCAAAGACAAGATATGTCTTACAATAGCAATGCTCCGCGAATTAGCAGTACAAGCGGTTACGATAGTACTCACACAATTACTGTCTATACAGGTATGCAGCCTTTATCTTACCTGATAGTTAGACCTTCTGATGCTCTCAAAGTTAGTAACGATATTGACGTTACTGATCAATCTGGTCGGCGCGTTGAGGCTAACATTTCTAGACAAGATGAAAGAATCATTAGAATTGATTTCTCTCAACCAGTACCTCCTGGAACTAATCTCAATATTGCTTTTAGGAATATAGATTTTGCCAATGCCTTTCCGAATCGAAGCTTTGTTTACTACGATATTTCCGGTGGGCATATCGGTTTATCAAGAGAAGTTCCCTATGGTTTAGCCCAAGTTCAGGTATATTAATTTTTGGGTTAAAAGATAATTAAAAAAGTAGAAATATTGCACAATAATTTTTCTACTTTTCTTATCTCTCAAGCTAGATATAGATAGCACAATACGGTTCAGATAAGAAAACTAAATTACAATAAAACCAACAAATGAAAAAATGATTTTGGAGAGGGTTTGAGGGACACAACCGTCACCCAATCGGGGGCTTTGGGGATTCTCCCCCAAATCTTACTCATGTTTAATAATTTATTTATCTCTCTTTAGCTTTTCTTAAACATTACAAATTGATAGTAAATAAAACTTAATAATACGGAAATTATTGTAAACAAAAGTGATGCAAATTGATGGGCAGAAAGTATTAAATCCAGAGATAATACTAAAAACGTAATAGCAAGAAGAATCATTAATTTTGATAGAGCATAGATGAGAAAAGCTGCTGCGGCTTCAGGGGAGGATTCACGAATGAAGACTCCGGCGGAATCAACCTGAAGGTAATTTTGTGGCAGCAAATGATAGATGAAATCGCAAAAAGTTAACAGAGAGTTTAGACTTGTATGGCTAACAGCAGTGCAATGACAGCATCGGTACGTTTAAGCGAAAAGATGCCTTTCCCCCTCAAACGTTTAGCAGATTTAGCTTATAACTATTGGTGGAGTTGGAGTAGCGATCGCATATCCTTATTTCAAAGCATTGATCCCCAAGAATGGGAACTTTGTGGGCATAATCCAGTGGCAATTTTAGAGTCAGCTAGTTACGAACGTCTGACTCATTTGGCAGAAGATCCCCTTTACCTGAAGCAGATTTCTGCCTTAGTCCGCGAATTTGACCAGTACATGGCACAGAAAGATACTTGGGTGAATCGAGTTGCACCGCAAGTGTCGGCTGAACATCCCATTGCTTATTTTTGCGCCGAATTTGGCATCCATGAATCTCTACCTGTTTACTCTGGCGGCTTGGGTATTTTAGCCGGGGATCATCTAAAATCATCATCAGATTTAGGTGTGCCGATGGTGGGTGTGGGTTTACTGTATCGCCAAGGGTACTTTCGCCAACGCTTAAACCGCCACGGTTGGCAAGAAGATTACTATTTGGATAATCCCTTCGACAAAATGCCCCTAGAGTTAATTAAAAACGAGCAAGGGGAACCACTCACCATCCAGATAGAAATTCGCCAACGCCAAGTAAAAGTACAAATTTGGCGAGTACAAGTCGGGCGTGTAACTCTATATTTACTAGATAGCGATCGCCCAGACAACGATCCCATTGACCGTTGGCTAACAGGCCACTTGTATGGCGGTAACTTAGAAACCCGCATCGCTCAAGAAGTCGTATTAGGTATTGGTGGAGTCAGGGCTTTAACCGCCTTGGGAATTAAACCTTCCGTACATCACCTCAACGAAGGACACGCCGCCTTTTGTACCCTAGAAATTGCCCGTCAAGAAATTGAACGAACCGGGAAATCCTTCTACGATATTGAAGCCAGCGTCAAGAAAAGTTGTGTCTTTACCACCCACACACCTGTTCCCGCCGGTCATGATGTCTTCTCCCCCGACTTAATTGACTCTTATTTTGCCCAGTACTGGCCGCAATTAGGGCTATCCCGCGAACAATTTTTAGCCTTGGGTGCTAGACGACTGGGTGATCCTTGGGAACCCTTTGGGATGACTGTTTTAGCATTGCGGATGTGTCGTGCTTGCAACGGCGTAAGTGAATTACACGGCAAAGTCTCCCGCAAAATGTGGACTGTTCTCTACCCACAACATAATGAAGATACAGTTCCAATTGGTTACATTACCAACGGTGTTCATGCACCCACCTGGACTGCACCTTTACTCGCAGACTTATATGACCAATATTTAGGTAAAGATTGGAAAACTCGCGCCATCGATCCCCAAATGTGGGCGAAAGTTGACGACATTCCCAACGAAGAACTCTGGGCAAGACATCAGATTCTTAAAGAAAGACTAATTGCCTACACTCGTTATAAAGTCAAAAAGTCACGGGAACAGCGCGGTGAAGATTATCAAAGCATTCAAGCCGTGAATAGTTTACTTGACCCGAATATATTAACCATTGGCTTTGCACGACGCTTTAGCCCTTATAAACGTGGTGATTTGATTTTACGCGATGCCGAACGGGCTGTGAAGATTTTTGGCAATGCCCAACATCCAGTTCAGATTATCTTTGCTGGCAAAGCACACCCAGCCGATGAAGAAGGTAAACGCATTATTCAACGTTTGATGGAATGGTGTCGTAATTCCGGCATTATCCACCGTGTTGCCTTTATTGAAGATTACGACATTTACACCGGACAAAAACTCGTCCAAGGCGTTGATGTTTGGTTAAATAACCCCCGTCGTCCTCTAGAAGCATCCGGGACAAGTGGACAGAAAGTCTGCTTTAATGGCGGGTTAAATTGCAGCGTCCTTGATGGTTGGTGGTGTGAAGGCTACCAAGCCGACGCAAATGGCAAAGGAATTAACGGTTGGGCTATTGGTGAAGATGCTCACACAAGCGACCAAGAATTGCAAGACCGCATCGATTCCCAGTCACTGTATCAGCTTTTAGAATCTGAGATTGTTCCCCTATACTACGACCAAGATGCTCAAGGTATCCCTCATCGCTGGATACAGATGATGAAAGCATCCATTAAGACCAATGCACCACTGTTTAATACAGATAGAATGATTGCTGACTACGTTTCTCAGGTGTATGTCCCAGAAATTGCAGCCCGTGTTGAACCAATTTTGGCCAAGGTTCTGTTTTAAAGTCTTAAAAGAATTGTAATTTTCCTGGTTCAATAGAGGGGTGGGTTATCCACCCCTTTTTTTATGAAAAAATGTTTTAAATCATGAAAATTTGGCAAGCTGATTTTTATCGGAGTTCGCAACAAGATATATCTGGACAAATTTTATGGGAATTGTTGATTTGTGATGCAAATCACAGTTTTGAGTATACAGCTACTTGTTTGCAGTCAGAAGCAAATTCCCATTGGCTGACTACTCAAATTCAACAAGCCGCAGGTGCAAAGTTACCAGATGTGATTCAAGTTTTCCGTCCCCAGTCGTTGAGTTTAATCGAAACAGCCGGACGCAATTTAGGTGTTGCAGTAGAAGCAACCCGCCGGACTTTAGCATTAAAACAGTGGTTAAAAGACAAAAATTCTGATTTTAGTTTAGAAAAACCCGCACCCTTACCATTACCGGAAAATCTCTGGGGTGAACAGTGGCGCTTTGCAAATTTAGCGGCTGGGGATTTAGAAATAGAATTTAGCGATCGCCCCATTCCGATTTTATCTATGCCAGAATTTCTTAAACCCATAAATCTGGGTTTAGCTTCCACAGTAACCGTTCCTGGTGTAGTCATTTATGGTGGCAGACAATCTATGCGTTTAGCACGTTGGTTAGCCACAACACATCCTGTAGCCTTAAACTACATCCCCGGTGCGCCCGATGGTTTAATTTTAGAAGCGGGTTTAGTTGATAGATGGGTATTAGCCACCTTTGAAGATGCAGAAGTCACCGCCGCCGCTAAAACTTATGAACAACGTAAACAACAAAGCCAGGGATTACACTTTTTATTAATTCAACCCGATGATTCTGGTATGACTTACAGTGGTTTTTGGTTATTACAAACCGAGTAGGAACTTATTTTTATGCTTCAAACAATAAAAGCTACCCCCTCTCCCTTGTCTCCCTTGTCTCCCTTGTCTCCCTTGTCTCCCTTCTAAATAACTGAAAACTCTAACCCCTCACCCCTTCACCCGCGCCTGCTTAATCATCGCAATCAAAGTTTGATGAGCATCTTCCGCATCCGCTAAAATATGGTCAAATTGGATACGCACTGGAATGGATTCTTCATTGACTTGCGTGGTTAAATCCATTCCCTGTGAATCAATTGCTAACATTTGGGCTGATGTAGCCTCAGTAATATCACCAAAAAATTTTGCATATAAAAGTACAGCATCAGCATGATCTTCGTTCATGTGATTACAGATGCGTGTGCTAATTTCAGGAGAAAATTGTTCAGACATTGGGCAAACTAAAATTAGAATTACAGCCTAAATTTTAAGTTAGGGTGTGTAAGCAAATTGATAATTTTTGGTGCAGATAAAACTTTAAATAAAATTTAAATTTACGCAAGTAATATTTATCTTTATTTACGGAATAACCTGCGGTTATAGTGTAGCAAAAATATTAAACTAATTTCATTTCAGCTAAATGCAGATGAGTAGAACAAGGAAACGTCGCATAGTTATTGGGGATGTGCATGGTCATTATGAAGGCTTGATGACTTTGTTAGAGGCGATCGCACCCACATCAGAAGATCAAGTTTATTTTCTCGGTGACTTAATTGATCGTGGCCCCCACAGCTACAATGTTGTGAATTTTGTCCGGCAGAACAATTATCCCTGTCTGTTGGGTAATCACGAGCAGATGTTATTGAATATTCTCACCCAAACAAATATTCCCGCCCCAGCTATGCAAGCTTGGTTGTATAGCGGCGGACAAGCCACTCTCAGCAGTTACCAAGCATCCACAATTCCCCAAGAGCATTTAGAGTGGTTTCAGTCCCTACCCACCTATTTAGATTTGGGCGATATTTGGTTAACTCATGCCGGATTAGACCCGAATCTGCCTCTCGCCGAACAAACTGCCGAGCAGTTCTGCTGGATTAGAGATGAATTTCACAGCATAGAAAAGCCTTATTTTCCTGATAAGCTCATTATAGTTGGGCATACTATAACTTTTACTTTACCAAACGTTCCTCCGGGTAAACTAGCCGAAGGTAGAGGATGGCTAGATATCGATACTGGAGCTTATCATCCTCGTAGTGGTTGGTTAACTGGATTTGATGTTACCAATCATTTAATTTATCAAGTAAATGTATTTCAAAATACCCAGCGTATCTTACCGCTAGAAGATGGCGTGGTAACAGTGGAACCTTCCCAAATCAAAGCTCGCCGCCAGCCGCAGCGAGCATAGGTTTTGGTTGTAAATTCGGCACAGTGAAAAAACTAAAGTAATGGTCGAATTCTAGCTCGATAAGCAGCGTTATCTAAACCGTCACGCCCACTACTGGGTTGATTTTTGATGGCACGTTTAAGATTATTGATGCGATCGCTAGTAGCAGGGTGCGTACTCAAGAAAGTTGGCCCAGAACCACTTTTGAGTAGCTTTTGCATAAAGGAAACCATACCAGATTGAGCATAACCGGCTCTTGTTAGAGTTCTTAAACCTCTTTTATCGGCATCAAACTCATCTTGACGACTGCGAGGACGGTTGAGGGCTAAGTCTACACCAATAGCCACAGCTTGATTACGGTCTAAACCGGCTACTGTAGCTAAACCACTCGCCACAGCCCTTTGCTGCATTTGTTTAACCAAGTGTTTCCCCCCAATGTGACCAATTTCATGAGCTATCACACTAGCTAGTTCCGCTTCATTTTCTGCGGTTTTAAGTAAACCTGTGTTGAGATAAACAAAACCCCCAGTAGTAGCAAAAGCATTCACAGCATTATCTTCTACCACCTGAAAGGTAAAAGGAAGACTGGGGCGATCGCTATTGGCGGCTAATCTTTGACCAATTTCCTGCACATAACGATTCACTTCTGCATTGCGATACAGACGAACTTCACCAAGTAATTCATCATTCATCTGTTTGCCAAGCTCTACTTCTTGGCGAGAGGATATATTAGAAAGCTGAAGTATTTGCGCTCCTTGGAACAACAGTGGTAATAAATCTACAGCCCGTCCAGGTAAAGGTGTACTCAAACACAAACTGAGGGCGACTACCACCGACATTATTGGATATAACCAACTACGCCGCCAGCGACGATAATTTGCTGTAAAACCTTTCCAAGCCATCATAAGCATTTCTGATAATAATTTCGAGACAAGCAACAATCACAAGACAAAATACAAGACGGAGTTACTGCGCTTGAAGTTGCATTTTAATCTTATGACTACGGATGCGATCGCCCAAATTATCTCTAGAAGGATTTATCTACACCCTTACACCCCTATACCCGCATTTCTCACAAGCTTCAGGCGTTTGATGGGGCAGAGGGGCAGAGGTGCGGAGGGGCAGGGGAGAGAGTACCTTCATTCTCCCCTGCTCCCCTGCTCCCCTGCACAGGCTTTGAAAGGTGTGGTGAGAAATGCAGGCTATACCCCTTCACCCTCACCCAAACCTTGATTTTTGTAAGTCCTAATGTAAAGGATGTGCCGACTTCACGCCGATTTTTTCAACTCGTGATACACTGTCGCCAGACTCAAAGACCTAGCCATCTTTCAGTCATACCTCTGTCGGGAAATTGTCATGTTCCTGATTAACTTTGTTGCTACAATCAAATACTTTGTTTGTATTTAGGAAAAGTTTTTATGGCTATTTTTGATTCCAAAGGTCGCTTGTTCGGTAAAGTCAATATTCTTGATGTAGGCGCTGCACTTGTAATTCTGCTAGTTATAGTTGGTATCTTCTTTTTTCCAGGAACCTCTGGTTCTGTGGCTCAAGTTGGTTCAAAAACCGTACCCATTGAGGTAGATTTAGCCGTGCGGGGTTTGAATGTCCGCGACCCAGAACGCTTATTTGAAAGTGGATTTAAGAAAGGCGGTAAAACAAACGTCATTATCCGTAATCAGCCTTACGGTCAAATTGGGATTAAATCTATTGAAGTACTAGAGAGAACAATCACCGCTACCCAACCAGATGGTTCAGTTAAGGAAGTCAAAGATCCTCGAAAGAACAATTACAGTACAGATATGCTGTTAACTTTGGAAGGTAAGGCGCAAGTCACGGAAAATGGCCCAGTTTTAGGTAACAGCAAAGTCAAAATTGGTATGCCTTTTGAATTAGAAGGTTATAACTACAACTTCAATGCCACTGTAATTGATGTGCGTGTAGAGAATAAATAATTGAAGTGTGAAATTATTTTCAGTGCTGAGTGCTTTACACTGAGCGGAGTCGAAGTGTGAGTGGTTAGTAGTGAAACGCATCTCCACATTATTAGCGCCACAGGCGCTATCCTAACTCAGCACTCAGCACTTTCAACTCAGCACTCTTCACTGACTAAAGGCAAAAACTGGCGAATTAATCCAATAGTGACGGCGGGTAGTTCCAACTGGGGTGTTAATCCCACATCTTCTAGTTGTTGAAACACGCGAATTGCTTGGGGGTTTTTCTCTGCTAAACGACGACCAATTTCGGGGCCAGTAAATTGGGATTTCTCCCCCCAAATAATCGCAGTCGGAGTGGTCAGCTTTTCAATGTCAAGGGATAAATCAAAACACAAATCACCACGCACAAAAGAAAGTGCAGCATATTCCGCGTTGGGCTGTTGAGCAGATTGAAGATAAGCCTGGACAATTTCTTGATAAACTCGATTAGCTTGGGCAAATTGTCTTTGCTCTAAAAAACTGCGAATGCCTGCTTCGGTCGCAATACCAGTACTGTAAAGCAAGCGGTCAATTATGGGTACGCTGACTAACTGAGCAAAAAAACTGCGGGAGTAGTCTCCGCCAAAATCAGATAGTCCGGCTGGTGTGGTGAGAATTAAAGATTTGAATAATTCAGGATGAGCGATCGCAACTCGAATTGTCAACGCCGCAGTCAAAGAAGAAGCAATCACCGTGACGGCTTCTGTACAAGTTTGCTGCAAAAATTCCCGAATCGTCGTTAAATAATCGTCAATTTGGTAATTTCGCGCTGGATGTTCTGATTTACCCCATCCAATCAAATCTGGTGCCAGAATGCGATATTCACTAGCAAAAGCTGGGTAAACCTTCGACCACTCATAAGCCGAAGATCCACCACCAAAACCATGTAGGAATACTAAAGTTTCCTTTGTCGGTTCAGCGATCGCACTCCCTTGCCAAAACGACCCTACGCTAGTGTAATATACTATTCTCCCTAAAGAAGTTGTAATTGAGCGTTGTTCAAATCCCTGTGGTTGAAACATATATATGCCGTTCATTTAGTATGTGTTCAAGTTGCAAATTCTCTGGTTGAGAATGTCATGAGTAATTTGTATTCACATAAGACCAATGACCAAAAACCTATTTTACGTATACTTCGGCAAAGTAGATGTGTGTTAGCTGAGTAATTGCTGGTAGCAATCGTTTCACACCAAACACGCCGTACTTTTAGGGAATTTCCCGGAGTTTATTCATTGCTATTTTTAGCAAACCCGCAATTTTTCCACCTCTAGCCTCCGCTAGATTAAGGGGATGTAAAATCACTGGCTTACGTGTGAAGATTCAGTGATTTTTTTGTCTCTGATTCGCAGGGTATTTGCCTGTAAATACTGTTATACAAGGCTTTTGTGAAGTAGCCTGTATTACTTTGGTGATATAAAAGACATTGGTTTTTTATGGTAATCTATCAGAAAACTCACGTAAAGTTTTGAGCTTCCAGAATAGTTGAAATACCTAAGATTAGCAACGATTCTGGATTTAAGAAAAACACCTTTAGATATAATTACTTATCTAAATCGTTCTCTAGGTAATGGTAAGGCGGGGCGTTGTGGTAAAGCAGGCTACTCTTCAATCGGATAAAGCACCAGCGTTGGCAGATTTTAAAGACGTATTAGAAAACTGTGACGTGCATATAGCTTCTGCTTGGCGGGGACAGTTGGCAGAAACTTTAGAAACAGCCAAAGTGGGTGTTCCTATTTGTGTATGTTTAAATTTAGAAGATTTAAAGTGTTTTGAATCGGTCGAAACACAATATGAACGCTGGGGTGTCGTTTTCCGTAATTCAATTGCCATACAACCTTCTAACCCTGCATTTCCGAGCCATTCTGGCCTCATAGTATTAATGGGTTCGCCAAAAGGCGGGTTTCTGGAAGCGAGTTTTGTACAGCCAGTCAATTATGTTAGTGCCTATGTGACTAGTTCGCAAAGGCTGGTTATGTCTGCTTATGATAGCGATCGCCAACTGCTCAGTCAAACCGTACTTCCTGGCGCTAATCTTGCTAACTCTGATTCAGCAGTACCTCCCAACATTTTATTATCTGTAACAGGCAGAAATATTCACTCTGTTACCTTCTGTGCCTTTGACGGTCAATTCACCATTGACGACTTTCGTTTTTGTATGTAAGACCAGTCCCAAGCCTGGATTTCTCCAAGAGAGAGAGCCAGGTGCTGGGGAGTGTGGGAGGATGGTGAAGAAATCTTTCCCCCCACACTTCCCTCTCTCCCCACACTCCCCACCAATACGGGGAGAAATTCGGGACAAAGACTATCCAGAATGAGTAATATTAGCTTCAACATGCACCTAATCCCTGGTAAAAGATATATTAGAAAATCTCGTCAACACAATTAGGTAAATACTGTGGCAAAGGCTTCGTTTTCTTTGCAGCAACTAATTAACCAGATACCCAACTGGTCACTTCCAGCTTTGTCGCCAGGAAGTTCCAAGCAGCAAAATTTCAAGCCTTTTTCCGGTTCTGGAGGTGTTCTCGGCTTCCTAACAATAGTCGTAGCAATGCTGTTATGGAACTGGAAACTGCTATTAGCTTTGATAGTTGGTGTGGGAGTAATGTTAATCACCTACTCAAACCAACAATGGAACTGGCAACAACGTTGGGTAGAAATTCAAAAAATCCTCAACGGGCCAAATCGTCGGTTAGTTTTAGCTGTTGCTATTGGTGGTCTGGCAACTATTAGCACTTATATGGCTGCTGCTATCTGGGTTGACTCTCATAGCCCTTGGTTAGCAACTGGCACAATTTTGCAAGGTTTGGGAACTTTATTAACTTTAGTTTTGTTACTTTGGCAAATTTTCAGCCGTTATCGCCATCAAGACCAAGATGTATTTGAGCAATTGTTACTCAATTTAACAGAAGCAGATCCCTTAAAGCGGTTGCTGGCTATACGTCGAATTACCAAATTTATCACCCGCCAGCCAGTGAATGAGTCGTTACAGCAAGAAGTTAGCCAATGTTTGCAACTGCTTTTGACTAAAGAAGAAGAAGTCATCATTCGAGAGGCAGCTTTTGAGAGTTTACAAATCTTAGACAAACTCTCAAATCTCCCATCTAGCAAAGCCACTCCTTTGAAACCAGTCAAGTTAAAAGTCAAAACTCAAAAATCTCAAGACAAAGTGCTGAGTGCTGAGTACTGAGTAACTTCTTAGGAAAAATATCTCTTTGTTTGGAAGGGGGATAAGGGAGACAAGGGGGACAAGGAAGACAAGGGAGATAGTGGCTTTGTTGAGTAAACAAATTGGATAATTTCTTTTTTGGAATTTTCTGTGACTCTTGATTGTTAACTATTTCCGAGATAATCTACCGTTACGGACTTGGACTACAGGATGATTGCAGCGCCGTACAAGTTGTTCGTCGTGGGTAGTCACAATTACTGTAGCCCCAAAAGAATTTAACTTTTGCAAAATTTGGATGACTTGCCAAGAATTATCGGGGTCGAGGTTTCCTGTGGGTTCATCAGCTAAAATTAATGGCGGTGTTCCCACAATGGCGCGTGCAACACTTACCCGTTGTTGTTCGCCTCCCGAAAGTTGATCAGGAAAACAGTTAGCTTTGGAAAGTAAACCCACTAACTTTAACGTTGGTTCTAAACGTCTTTGAATTTCTTTGCGAGTGAAACCTTGTGCTTGCAGTACAAAGGTTACATTCTCGGCTACTGTTCTTTGGGGAATCAGTTTGTAATCTTGAAAAACAATGCCAATGCGTCGCCGCAACAGTGATAAGCGATCGCCCCGCAAATCTGTTACATTACAATCATTGACGATCACCTCTCCCTGAGTAGCCGATTCTTCGCCATACAAAAGCTTCAACAGTGTTGATTTACCGGAACCGCTAGGGCCTGTAATAAACAAAAATTCTTTCTGTTTCACCTCTAAACTCACATCCAACAACCCGTGACAGCCATTGTTGTATGTTTTTGTTACAGAGCGTAACTGCACAATGGGAGCATTACTACTACTTTGTGGGGAAGATGTACTATCCTTTGCAGGAATATGCTGATCAGTTTTAACAACGGTTCTCATTGGCAGAATATCTACACTTGCTTAGAACTAAACACCCGAAAAACTTCAATTTAAGATTCTCTTAAAAATAATGATTCCCAGGACAGCCCCAGGAATCTCAAGTTCAAAAGCAAAAATTAAATTTTTTGGAAGTTTTCAGTACTATCCGCAAGTCATGAATTAGGGAGTAGGGAGTAGGGAGTAGGGAATAGGGCAAGACTTACGCACCAAGATTGTCTGTGGAGATTGGGTTTAGGGGTGAAAGGGTATGGGGTATAAGAGTTTTAGATACATACGGCTCAAGTCGGGAAACCCACCCACGCCACCTGGATTTCTCACAAGAGAGAAATCCAGGGGTGAGGGGTGGGAGGGGTGGGAAGTGTGGGAGGATAGTGAAAAAATCTTTCCCCCCACACTCCCCACACTCCCCTCTCTCTCCACACCCGCTACCCATACGTGAGAAATTCGGGGCTAGTGACTCACTCCTACACCCTTGATCAAACCCTTGATTTCTCGTCTTACGTCGTAAGTCCTAAGTGGATGTTTATTTTTTCCCGACTCCCTACTCCCTATTCCCTACTCCCTACTCTTCCCTAGAAGGCGCTTTTGGCTGTCAAGCGGTAAACAAATGCTTTCACGGCAAATTCTGGCAAAGCTAACATCCGTCGCCAACGCCAAGGTTCTTTATATAAGCGATACAGCCATTCCAAATTATTATTGCCTAACCAAGCAGGAGCGCGGGTTTTGCTTCCTGACCAAATATCAAAACTACCACCCACACCAATCCAAATTGCTTGGGGACATAAATGACGATTTTGGGCAATCCATAATTCTTGACGTGGTACTCCCAACCCAACCAAAATAACTTGAGGCTGTAATTGAGTTAGTGTTTGGTGTAATATCTCTTCTTCTTCGGGAGAATGATAGCCAGAATGAGTCCCGACTATGTTTAAATCTGGGGCTTGCTGCTTCCAGAAATCTGCGGCTTTGGTTGCTATTCCTGGTGCGCCGCCGTAAAAAAAGACTTTTGTACCTTTTTGCTTTTGTCCTAGTTCTCGCAGTAATGTTTCTGCTAGTTCAATTCCTGGACAACGTTGAACCTTTTGCCAAAATAGCCACTGCAAATACAAAACCACACCAGCACCATCAGGTATCACCAACTCAGCATCGTGAATTACCTTGGCTAGTGCGCTGTCTCGTTCTGCTTGCATGGTCATTTCTGCATTCAGCGTCACTACATGAGTACCTCTGCTGTGTTGCAGGCATTCTAGCAACCAGCCTGGATAGTTACTCATAACATGAACTGGTATTCCCAGCACCGAAAATACTTTAGGCGGTTTAGACATAGCCTATTCTAATTAGCCTCACATCACACCAGATTGTCTCGAACGATAGTTTATCAAATATTTTAATCAATCGCCTGGGCAATTTTAGGCAACTAGTAGTGAGAAAGTTACAGGGTTAAAAGTCTTTCAGGGCTTGATGTGGGCGGATATTTACGCAAGCAGGTTGTAATGTATACCAAAATTTTTTATGATTAAAATTTCTAATGAATATAAATGTATTAATTTGTCATATTTCATAACGAACCATCATTGGAATGCAATTGTTAGGAGCGATCGCATTTTCGTCATCATAATCAGTGGTTGACAAAGATGAATCTGTCGTAAATCAGCCAGTATACTCATAAAAAAGGAGGTTAGCTTTTCTCTAACCAAAAATTTAAGTTTGCTTACCAGTGAAAATATCCAACACAATAAAACTAATAACTTACTAGGCAAAAATTCTATATTTATTTTTTATCAGTGTATTTCCATCACAATCCACTAATATTTTTGCATCAACTCGGTTTGACAGTTTAGTTAGTTTAACGGGCAGAAGTTGACAATGAGTAAAATCCGTATTGTTTTGATCGAAGATCATGACCTTACCCGTGTTGGTATTCGCACAGCACTACAGCAAAGAGATGAAATTGAAGTGCTAGGTGAAGCTGGCAATGCGGCGGAAGGCTTAAAGCTGTTAAGAATCTTACAGCCAGATATTGCGATCGTCGATATTGGTTTACCTGATAAAGATGGAATTGCACTGACCAGAGAAATTAAAGCAATTGCTACAGGCGAAGATGCTACCAAGGTGTTAATCTTAACCCTTCGAGATAATAAAGAAGCCGTTTTGGCTGCTTTTGCAGCTGGGGCTGACTCTTACTGTATGAAAGATATCAAATTTGATAATTTGCTAGAAGCCGTTAGAGTTACGTACAATGGCAACGCCTGGATTGATCCAGCGATCGCCAGAATTGTGTTACAACAGGCACAAGAGAATTCTCCTAAACAGGAAACTGTTGCCCAAGAAAATAAAAATATCCCCCAAAATCAAGACTTTGGGGAAAGTGAGGAAATAATTGACCCCTATACCCTGACAGAACGCGAGTTAGAAGTGTTACAGTTAATTGTCGAAGGTTGTAGCAATGCTGTTATAGCTGAACGACTTTATATTACAGTTGGGACTGTAAAAACGCATGTCCGTAATATTCTGAATAAGCTATGCGCTGATGACCGTACCCAAGCAGCAGTTAGAGCTTTACGTTCTGGGTTGGTTGGCTAAGGTAATTCCAGGGTTGAACAACCTTGGCATAAATTGAGGAAGAAGCTAACTTTGAGTCAATTTCTCAGTTCAAAGCAGGTAACTTCTATGATGAGAGCGATAGCTTTTTGATTTGTTTGCAGGTGGTCACTGGGTGGGATAAAAATTGTATTGTCTCGCCACACAAGTATCGGAAATAAAGTCAAATATGACTGAGACAGAGGTAGAAAAACTCAAGCTCATGATTGTCGATGATGAGCTAGATAATTTGGATTTACTCTACCGCACTTTTAGGCGAGATTTTCAAGTATTTAAAGCCAATCATGCCCTAAGTGCGCTGGACATATTGGAAAAAGAAGGTGAGATGGCCGTGATCATCTCAGATCAAAGAATGCCAGAAATGAATGGCACGGAATTTCTCAGTCGCACAGTAGAAAGGTTTCCTGATACCATTAGGATTCTTTTAACTGGCTTTACTGATGTGGAAGATTTGGTCGATGCTATCAACTCCGGTCAAGTATTCAAATATATCACAAAGCCTTGGAATCCTGAACGGCTCAAGTTACTAGTTGAACAAGCTACTGAGACATATCGTTTAGTCAAACAACGCACTCAAGAGTTGCGTCGGGCGCTACGCCGAGAATCTTTGTTTAATGAGGTGACAACAGCAATTCGAGAATCTCTCGATTATGGCAATATGTTGCAGAAAATTGTTGCCACCATCGGACAAACCTTTGATGCTACTTGTTGTTTGCTGATTCCGGTAGAAGGCGATCGCTTAACCAATGATAAATTTTCTTATCAAGATGCCAATTCTTCTATATTAAATTTTGCCTTTGACCATAGTTTGTTTGAGAAGGTTGTCGAAACTCGTCATTATCAACTCAATCAAGAAACCTTTGATGGCAACCCTTGTAACTATCTGGTAGTTCCTCTTACCTATCAGCAGCAACTATTAGCCGTACTTGCACTGTATCAGGTAGGACGTGATGAGCTTTGGCCAGATGAAGATATTAAATTGATTACAGGTGTCGCCGACCAAGCCGCTTTAGCTCTTTTTCAGGCGAAACTTTATCAACGCCTACAAGAAAAACAAGAGCAAATTCACGCTGAATTGGAAGTAGCACGCCAAATTCAACATAATTTGCTCCGCCAAAGCTTACCTGATATCAAAGAGGCAAAACTACAAGCCTGCTGCTATCCAGCGCGAGAAGTAGGAGGCGATTTTTTTGAAGTATTTGTCCACCCCAAAGGCGATTTATGGTTAGCAGTAGGTGATGTTTCCGGGAAAGGTGTACCTGCGGCTTTATTCATGGCTAGTGCCATTTCTGTACTGCGGCGCGAATTATCTCAAGAAACACCAGCCGAACCTCATATCATCGTCCAAAATCTCAATCATGCTTTGTGCAATGACTTAATTAGTAACAATTGTTTTATTACTCTCGTATTAGCTTGTTATACACCTAGTACGAAAGAACTAGTATATGCTAATGCTGGACATATCTACCCTCTACTATGGTCTCGCCAAACTGACTCAACCCAGCAGCCCAACTATCTTAAAGTACGTGGCATTCCTTTAGGGATCTTACCTACTTGGAAAGCACTCTCAGGAAGAGTAAATCTTTCCACTGGAGATACTTTATTGTTAGCTAGTGATGGGATTACTGAAGCATCAGTATCCAGTGAGTTACTAAAATGCGAACAAACAGATGCTAGTCTTTCGCCAAGTAGCCACTCTATGCTGAACCAAGAAGGTCTTTGGCAACTTCTCCAAACAGAGCCACAACCACTTTCTCTGAACCATTTACTAGCTCGTATCCAAGCAAATAACCAAGTTCAAGAAGACGATCAAACTATACTTTCACTAGAGGTTTTATAAGTAATGAAAAGTGAGCTTCATGTACCAAGTGATTTGAATTATTTAAATATCGTCGAAAGCTGGTTGCTGGGATGCTTGAAAGTCAAGCTAGGAGATTCTGTAGATTGGTCTCGGCAGTCCAGTCGTTTACGATTGGCTTTGGTAGAAGCCTACTCTAATGTGGTGCGTCATGCCCACAAAGAGCAGCCAAATTTACCAGTATTACTGCGTTTAGAACTCAAAGACCGAGACATTTCCCTAGAAATCTGGGACTATGGCGAAGGCTACGATATGTCTACTTACCTAGCACCTAATCCTGTAGATAAACAAGAAGGGGGTTATGGGTGGCTAATTATGAATCGGTTAATGGATAAGGTAGAGTACCAATTACAAGTTAATGGCGCTAATTGCTTGAAATTAGAAGCTACAATTCCTGAATTGGTGAAATAACCCAGGAGTCCTTGATGAATTTGGTTTTATAAATAAAATTATGTAGTCAGGGAGTAAGCAATGGTGATTAGTCTCCCCTCACAAACCTACGGTGTACACACAAGTCCAAGTAAAGTAATAAGAGCAGGAGTTGTGGCAGGGCTGTTTCGTTCCCTAAAAGTCTCTAATTTACAAGCGTATCAAGCAAAAAAATCAGGTGATTCAAAAATTTTATTTACTCATGAGCCTGGCGATCGCACTTAAATTTACTGGTTAAAGCAGTAATTGTTCGATTACCAACTCCCTAAAATTTTTGGATGATACTCTTGACAAAATCCTGACCAAAGCAAATGAAACAGCCCTGGGAGTTGTGGGGAGTAAAAGAGGGTGAAAAATCCAATCAGAATACACGCGAAAGCAGTTGAGGGAAAAGCATTGTTACACTTCCCCGACTGCTTAAACCTCGCTTCGCTCGTTTCAGCAAAAAGTCGGGGGATTCTCTAAGAAGGCTACATAAACCAAGCCTGCGTAGGCAGGCTAAATCTAAATATTGCATAAAAACACACTTCAACAAATTTAGTGACCCTGCGTAGGCGGGTTTAGTTTGTGTAGCCTCAGACTTCAGTCTGAGGGCTATGCTGATGCGCCTTTTGGAATCACCAACTACTAAATCTCTTAAATGTAACGTAGCATACTTGACAGTCGCCTAAGTCAAGCATGAGGCATCTTGGTGAGAGATGACGTAAACTTTTTCAACATAAACACCCGACTCTAGTTATAATTTCCTATAAGTTGAAAAAACTCTTAAGAATTAGCGTAACTAATACGCTGCTCTCACACCGACTAGCTGACAACCACATTAGGAGGACTATCTATGGCGCTTGTACCATTGCGGCTGCTCTTGGATCACGCAGCTGAGAACGGTTACGGCATCCCAGCTTTTAACGTTAACAATTTGGAGCAGATTCAGGCAATCCTGAAGGCTGCTGCCGAGACAGATAGCCCCGTAATTTTGCAAGCTTCCCGTGGCGCTCGTAACTATGCAGGTGAAAACTTCCTGCGCCACCTGATTTTGGCTGCTGTAGAGACCTATCCTCACATTCCCATTGTCATGCACCAAGATCATGGTAATGCTCCTTCTACCTGCTACTCAGCTATCAAGAACAACTTCACTAGCGTGATGATGGACGGTTCTTTAGAAGCTGATGCTAAAACCCCTGCCAGCTTCGAGTACAACGTTAGTGTTACCCGCGAAGTTGTAAATGTAGCTCATGCTTTGGGCGTAAGTGTAGAAGGTGAACTCGGTTGCTTGGGTTCTTTGGAAACCGGCGCGGGTGAAGCTGAAGATGGACATGGTTTTGAAGGTACTCTTGACCATTCTCAACTGCTAACTGACCCCGATGAAGCTGTTAGCTTTGTAGAAGCAACCCAAGTAGATGCTTTGGCTGTAGCTATTGGTACTAGCCACGGTGCTTACAAGTTTACCCGCAAACCAACTGGCGAAATTTTAGCTATCAGCCGCATTGAAGAAATTCACCGTCGTCTACCTAACACCCACTTGGTAATGCACGGTTCTTCTTCTGTACCTGAAGATTTAATCGCTTTGATTAATGAGTACGGTGGTGCTATTCCTGAAACCTACGGCGTACCTGTAGAAGAAATTCAAAAAGGTATCAAGAGTGGTGTTCGTAAGGTGAACATCGACACCGACAACCGTTTGGCTATCACCGCAGCTGTGCGCGAAGCTTTATCAAAAAATCCCAAGGAATTTGACCCCCGTCACTTCCTCAAGCCTTCTATTACATATATGCAGAAGGTTTGTGCTGAACGCTATCAGCAATTTGGTACTGCTGGTAACGCAAGCAAGATTAAACAAGTTTCTCTGGAAGAGTTTGCTGCTAAGTATGCTAAAGGTGAATTAAACGCTGTCACCAAGGCTGCTGCTAAAGTTTAATTTAGCTAAAGAATTATAGGGGACACTTTTGTGTTTCCTTAAACTGAGGGTTTTAATATTAAAAATAAACCGGGAAACATAACAGTTTCTCGGTTTTTTGTTGAAATGAGAACAGGTGATAGGGGACAGGTGACAGGTGACAGTACGTAGTAGTGGCGTGGCAAGGCTACAATAGGGCATAAAAATAACTCTTGTGGTGTGGGTATCCTGCCCGCACCGGACGGGCTAGAAGCCCATCCCACAAGAAATTTATCATGCAACATTTAAGGCTTGCCACGCCACTACACATACTCAGTAACCAGAGGTCATGACTGCACTCAACCTGAAAAAGCTGCATTACTGCTGATGCCGTCTTGGCTATCATTAAACCAGAAAAGCTACCGTTAATTGGCTTGCATCCCCATTGGCTACCTTAAAGATGAGTGCTGAGTTAAAAAGACGTTGCAATGCAACGTCTTTAAATTTAAATTACTGTATCGAGATTTGACGAGTTAAAATGCTCATCACTTCATCGGGATTACCTGTTGGTTGCAGTGGACTCCAATCTCCCACACTGGCGTAACCGATAACTTGCAAATAGTGAATTGTACTAGTCACAGCTTTGGGTGAACCGATTAGCAAATGTTTAATTGGTTCCCGGAAAGGAAATGGTTGTTGGGGAATTTGCTTGGGTGTGGGGAAGTGAAAGTTTTGTTTTAAGAACAGGGCGATTTGAGATTGGGCGAAGTTGAGTAATTGTGCCATCATTGTGTTGAAACTCCTGTATTTGAGTTTTATAAAAGCGATCGCTCTCTTCTTGCCAGAACCAGACGATCGCTTTTATCCTGTATTGAGTTTAGATAATGGCGATCGTTTTGTTCTTTGGAGAATTGAGCGATCGCCTTTATCATGTTTTTTATATTAAAGTATAAATTTATACTTGTCAACTACTAATGCAAAAATTTTTGTTAGTAATTTTAGGTTTTTAACAGAGATAAATTATGTTGACTGGGCGTGATATTTGTCATATCAATGAACAGAATTATTTGCGAGTTTGTGCTTGAATAAAAGTTATATCCCCGACTTCTTAAAGAAATCGGGGATATTTTTGTGAACAGAAATTTTTGCTGGGTTATTACTTACGTTTAAAACAATCTATAGTCGGAAATTTAGGCGTTTTCAGTTGTAGTGTTAGAAGTTTCTTGTGTGCTGGCTTTTAAGCGACTGACAGAACTCCTGCGAACACGTTCACTTTTGCGAACACCGCCAGCCATTTCGTATTCAACACTGTCTTTACCGTATTTAAAAGCAACGCCAATCAGCATTCTATCATTTAATTCACCTAAACTTTTTTCTAATTGTTCCATTTCAAGTTTAGTTGAATCTATGACAACAAGAGCCGTATTATAAGCATTTAGTTTAGCGCGATATTGCTCAATTAATTGAATCATATTTTGTAGATTGCGATTATCGCCAAAATCCATATTTGGGTCAATCGCCTTAAGTCCAGATACTCTCAACTCAGCTTTTTCGACAATGCGAGATGTGCGTCTTTTTTGAGACATAATTATTTGCTTAATAAATTTTGCTAAAGCTAGTTTGTCTTAATTGCACTAAATTTTGCGTCAGTATATTTGACAAAATCTGGTTGTGTTTAGATTTTGTGCATCAGTAATATCTCTGCTAAAAATAAGTGCGGGAGTAGAGAGAATAAAAGCTAGAAATATATATTTTGTTTAGATGTCAAGGACTGGATTTATTGTCCTAACGACGGAATCTTTTGTCCTAACAACAGAACCTTTTGTCCTAACGACGGAATCTTTTGTCCTAACGACGGAATCTTTTGTCCTAACGACGGAATCTTTTGTCCTAACGACGGAACCTTTTGTCCTAACGACAGCAACTTTAAATATTAGTTGGTAAAACAACTTAACGCGCGGGTGCATCCCAGTTTTTAGTTTTCACATAGAAGATAATGGTCATTGCGTACTCCTTCGGAGAAACAAGCTACGCGTAGCGTCTCGCTCCAGAGGAACGACGTAGGCGTAAGACTTCCCGCAGGGTAGCAATCTCATGCACTCGTTCAAAATAGTAAGATTTTGCGATTGCTTCGTTCCTCGCAATGACACATAAAAAAGTGGGATGCTCCCTTAACGCGCAGCTTTCCCAAAGAATTATTCAACTAAATGAACCCAAGGCAAAACAGAATGAACTTTGTTAAATAAACGTTTATCACCTGTGTAGAAATTTGCCTAAAATCTTTGGGCTAACGCCAAATAATGAGCATCATAAGTAGCTGGGAGGTTGAGTTGTTGTGCGATTTCCCAAGCTTGTTGATGAAGTTGCTGATCACTGTAAAATTGAATAGATAAATTTAAAACATTATTGAGACATTCTTGAGCTTCTGTCTGCAATAATTGTTTTGCCAGTTGCATTCTATGAAATACATTTGTGACTTCGTAGCATAAAAGAGTTGGAGCAATAATCTGAGCTTGGTTCTGCTCCCAATTATCCCACAAAGCTAAATATGGCGATGTTTTTGAGGTATAAGTAACTAATTTAATTAAAAAATTAGCATCTACACAAATAAATATTGTATTCATAGTTATTTTTGACTGAGTAACTAATCTGCTAACAATTGTTGGTCTCGTTCTTCTCGCATTTGATAAATTATTTGGTCAATATCTGGCTCAAAGGGTTGACTATTATATCTTTGTTGGATAGCTTGAGCATTAGTTAAAATTTTGGTACGTAAATCTTGCCAATTAGATTTATGCGCTAACTTTTGCTTCAATAGTTCTTGTTCTTCAACAGATAAAGCTTTGATGGCATTAACTAAAGATTCAACAAGCTGAATGTTCATAGATTTAAAATATTGATTACCATTTTTTGCTAATAGATAATTAAAATATAGCCGAATTTTTGTTGGGTTACGCTTTGTTTTATCAAACCTATCAAGCTAAGATAAGGTTTAATATCATGTCCGGTTAATTAGTTATGATTCCCACAGTCATTGCACCCCACCCCCTAACCCCTCCCCGTGAACGGGGAGGGGAGACAAAACATAGTTTTGGCGGGGTGGGGTTCTTCGGTTTTTATAAGTAATCAAGCGGACATGATATAATTTGTCTGAATCTAAATTATTTCAGTTAAATTGCGTAATTTAACGCTAAAACTGTGTATTTCTAAATAAATTAAGATGCACCTAAATTAAAGTAGCACATGGAACCTTTGACTACTGCGGCGATCGCACTTGGGTCTGTAGTCGCCACCAAAGCCTTAGAAAGAACTGGTGAGATGGTTGGTGAAACTCTGTGGAATAAAACTGGTGAGTTGCTTGTCAAGCTGAGAAAACACTCACCCAACGTTGTCGCGGCGATTGAAAAAGCACCAACCACACCGTTAGATTATGGCAATGTTGTCATTGAAGTAGAAGCTGCGGCTAAGGCTGATCCTGAAGTCGCGCAAGCTGTACAAGAGGTGGCGACAGCAGCACAAGCAGAGACAAATCCTAAATTTGTAGAAATTATGGCTACGCCTAATTTAACAAAATTGGCAGACAAGATTGGTATGGTTGTGATGTCAGGCGGTACAGGTAATATTGGAACAATGTCTTTTTAATCTCATTTAATATAGGACTTACGCAAAAACCCTCTCGAATCCTCTTAACTTCGTGTCCTTTGCGCCCTTTGTGGTTCGTTTTTTCATGATTCTGCGTAATTCCTGTAATATTCTAAATTATTTCCCCAACCCGCCCAGAAATAAATTTCCGGGCTAATAGCGCAAGTCTACTCAAGTAGACTGAAACCTTTCTTCCTAGTCTTCTTCAGAAGACTTTAGCTATTAGCCTTAGAATTAATTCTGAGGCGGGTGTGACAACCGATGCACTTAACCATATATGCCTGAAGACTTTAAAAAGTTAAGCGATAAAATTGGTCAGGTTATTTTTCCTGGTGGGAAAGGAGTCATTGAAAATTTAGTTATAGAAGGACAAGAACAATTAACCCCCACAAAACATATACCACGCGGTTCTGTTCACTTTGTCGGGCGTGAAACAGAACTAACACTTGTGCATGAAGACTTGCAGGGTGGTGATGATGTCGCAATATCAGGGATGGGAGGTGTAGGTAAAACTGAACTTGCTACCCAATACGCCAAACAATATCAAAATAATTATGGCGGGATAATTTGGTTTAATGACCGAGCCAGTAATCTCGCGGCGGAAGTTTTGAGTTTTTTTATTCAGCTTGGTTTCAAGATACCCCAAGAACAAGGCGGAAGACTGTTAACCTTGAAAGAACAAGTTGCTTGGTGTTGGTTGCAATATCCCAAAGCTGACTTACCTATATTAATTGTCTTTGATGATGTCACCAGTTTAGACAACCTGGGCGGAGTTGTCCCCAGGGATAAACGCTTTCGGGTTTTGGTGACAACTCGCCTGCGAAATTTAGATCCAAACTTGATTCAAGAGATTCCCTTAGATGTTCTCTCACCAGAGAAAGCATTAGAACTGTTAAAACAATTGTTGGGGAAAGACAAGCGAGTAGACAACCAACCAAAAACCGCCAATGCAATATGTAAATTTTTAGAATATTTACCTTTGGGGATAGAGTTAGTTGGTGCTTATTTAGCACAAGACCCAGATTTACATCTATATATAATGTTGGAGCGACTGCAACAACGCAAGTTAGCCGAAGCAGCACTACAAGACAGGGAAACTCTCAACTCAACCCAACTGGGAGTGAAAGCCGCCTTTGCTTTAACTTGGGAAGAACTTGAACCACCGACGCAACAACTAGGCAGATTTTTGAGTTTATTTGCGCCCCAGTCTATTTTATGGGATTTGGTGGTGTGGGTGGCGACTGGTGGAGATGATGACCCCTCTCCAAACCTCTCCCCCACGGGGGGAGAGGCTTTGATTCCCCCATTTTCTCATAGGGAAGGGGAGCTAGGGTTAGGTTTATCACCAGATGAAAACAATGATTCCTCTCCAAACCTTCCCTCAACAGAAGGAGAGGCTTTAATTCCCCCATTCCCTCGCAGGGAAGGGGGGCTAGGGGGGTTAGGTTTACCAGATGAAATAAACGAAGCCAAAAAACAACTTTACAAGCGTCACTTGCTGCAACAGGTAGAAGACAGCGAAGGATATTATAAAATCCATGCTTTAGTGCGGTGGTTTTTGCAAGAACAGTTAGCTAATGCTGGCGAGATAAAGCCAGTTTTAGAAACCACCTTTGCTACTGCGATGATAAAGGTTGCTAAATTGGTTCCCCAGTCGCCCACCTCTGAAGATATCGAAAGCATCAGCGTTGTTATTCCCCATATTGAAGACTTGGGAGAACGGATAATTGCAGAAGTAAACCAAGCAAGAGAACAACAAATAAATTCCCCAGCCTCAGTACTTAATGATGAAGTACTTTGGATATTTGAAGGAGTAGCAAGATTTTATCAGGGACAAGGACTATATCAATTAGCAGAAGATTGGTATAAGGAATGCGTCAAAGTTTGCCAAGCTTTATTTTCAGGTGATCATTTCTACGTCGCAACTAGCTTGAACAATTTAGCTTTCCTCTACGATCACCAAGGGCGATACAGTGAAGCTGAACCTTTGTACATCGAAGCCTTGACGATGACAAAGCGTTTATTCACAGGCGATCATCTCAACGTCGCAACTAGCTTGAACAATTTAGCTTCCCTCTACGATCACCAAGGGCGATACAGTGAAGCTGAACCTTTGTACATCGAAGCCTTGACGATGACAAAGCGTTTATTCACAGGCGATCATCTCGATGTCGCTCGTAGCTTGAACAATTTAGCTTTCCTCTACAAAAGCCAAGGGCGGTACAGCGATGCCGAATCTTTGTACATCAAAGCCTTAGCGATGATAAAGCGGTTATTCACATACGATTATCCCTATGTCGCCACTAGCTTAAACAATTTAGCTTACCTCTACGATAGCCAAGGGCGGTACAGCGAAGCCGAACCTCTGTACATGGAAGCCTTGGCGATGAAAAAGCGTTTATTCACATACGATCATCCCGATGTCGCAACTAGCTTGAACAATTTAGCCGGATTCTACAAAGACCAAGGGCAGTACAGTGAAGCTGAACCTTTGTTAATTGAAGCCTTAGCGATGAGAAAGCGTTTATTTACAGGCGATCATCCCGATGTCGCTGGTAGCTTGAACAATTTAGCCGGATTCTACAAAGACCAAGGGCAGTACAGTGAAGCTGAACCTTTGTTAATTGAAGCCTTAGCGATGAGAAAGCGTTTATTTACAGGCGATCATCCCGATGTCGCTGGTAGCTTGAACAATTTAGCCGGATTCTACAAAGACCAAGGGCAGTACAGTGAAGCTGAACCTTTGTTAATTGAAGCCTTAGCGATGAGAAAGCGTTTATTTACAGGCGATCATCCCGATGTCGCTGGTAGCTTGAACAATTTAGCTGTACTCTACAATAACCAAGGGCGATACAGTGAAGCCGAACCTCTGTACATGGAAGCCTTGGCGATGAGAAAGCGGTTATTCACAGGCGACCATCCCGATCTCGCAACTAGCTTGAACAATTTAGCCGAATTCTACCGTAGCCAAGGGCAGTACAGTGAAGCTGAACCTTTGTACATCGAAGCCTTGGCGATGTTGCAACGGGTGTTAGGGGATAATCATCCCAACGTCGCAAGTAGCTTGAACAATTTAGCTGTACTCTACAATAACCAAGGGCGGTACAGCGAAGCCGAACTACTGCAAATTGAAGCCTTGGCGATGAAAAAACGGTTATTTACAGGCGACCATCCCGATGTTGCTTCTAGCTTGAACAATTTAGCAGAACTATACCGTAGCCAAGGGCGATACAGTGAAGCTGAACCTCTGTACATCGAAGCCTTGGCGATGTTTCAACGGGTGTTAGGGGATAATCATCCCAATACAGTGACAGTGAGAGAAAATCTAGCAATTCTGCAACGCCAGTTAACTCCTGTTCCTATTTGGCAACGGTGGTTAAGTCGGTTTTTCCAATTATTGTTAGTAATATTAATATTACCGTTTTATTTATTGTGGCAACTGGCTAAAAAAATAATTCGTAATTCGTAATTATGCGAGAGGTTCAGATCCCCCCTAGCCCCCCTTAAAAAGGGGGGAATTTTTCTTCAAGTCCCCCTTTTTAAGGGGGATTTAGGGGGATCTTCAATGTTCAAACTGTACTAACTGAACCGTATTGGTTTATGAAGCGATCGCTCTCATCAATAATCAAGATACGATGGTTTTGCAGTAGGCGAATCGCAATGCTACCCTAGTTCATAGTCATGACAAAATCAGAACAATATTTATGAACCTTCCGCCCCAACTACAAAAAAAGATTGAAAAATGGGCAAGCAGTCAGGGAATATCAACTGAGCAATTTATTTTGCAAGCCATTACAGAAAAAATTGCAACTCTTAGTCAGCAAAAACTAGCAGAAGATACTCAACCCAACCCCAACCAAGCAAACCTCTATCGCAAAGATGGAATCTTAGTTGTAGACGCAGAATTACCAGCAAACTTTGATATTAATACTTTTATAGATGAATTGAGAGAAGAACGCATTCAAGAACAAATAGTTTAATGAAAGTTTTGTTTGATACTTCAGCCTTAGTTCCTGCAATAATTGTCAATCACCCACAACATTCGGTTTGTTTTACCAAGATTCAATCTGCAAAGTCTGGGGAAATTCAAGGGTTTATTTCAACACACAGTTTAGCTGAAACATATTCTGTCATCACACGCTTACCCATTCAGCCGCGTATTAGTCCTCAACAAGCTCAAAGCATAGTTGTAGATATACTACAGTATTTAGAAGGAGTTCCACTAGTTGTTCAAGATTATCAAAATGCGATCGCTCAAATGGCAACTTTAAACCTTCCTGGTGGCGCTATTTTCGATGCTTTAATTGCTCAAGCTGCATTAAAAGCCCAAGTAGATATTTTACTAACATTAAATCCAAATCATTTTACTCGTTTGGGAAGTGCGATCGCTTCAATTGTACAAGTCCCTACGTAGCAAAAAATGGTTTTGCGCTTGGCGATCGCTCTCATCAACAATCAAGATACGATGGTTTTATGGTAGGCGATCGCTCTCATCAACAATCAAGATACGATGGTTTTATGGTAGGCGATCGCTGTTTGTAGATAGAATAAAATAAAGGTATATGTTGGTTGGAATTAAATGGAACCCAACATCATCAAGGCTACCATTTCTTTAATCACTCGTAAACAAATGCAACTAGAAGATTATTTTGAATTTCTAAATCCAGATGACATCCGAATTAAAGGACATCGCATTGGCATTGATCATGTAATTCAATATTACCTGCAAGGATATTCGGCAGAGGAGATTCTAGAAGAATTGCCTTCTCTTAATTTGGAAAAAATTTACGCGACGCTTACCTATTACCTGCAAAATCGTACAGAAATAGATGCTTATATGTTGCGGTTATCTAAGTGGCAAGAACAACGCTATCAAGAATCTTTAGCTAATCCTTCTCCTTTAATGCAACGTTTAAAAGCATTTAAAGTACAACGTGAGCAGGAGTTACTTAACCGCGCGTGAAGATACGTTTTCTTTTAGATGAAAATTTGCCACCTAAGCTAAAGACTGCCGTTTTGCGCTTTGATCCAACAATAGATATTTTACGTGTAGGCGAGGCCAATGCACCACCATTAGGTACACTTGATCCAGATATATTAAAGTATCTAGAATTATCCGAAAGGTTATTAATTACAGACAATCGTAAAAGTATGCCTGGACATTTAGAAAAACACTGGAGTGATGGAGGGCATATTTGGGGGCTAGTTTGGTTACGTTCTAGTGGTAATCTTAGTAGCTGGGCAGAAACAATTTATATCATCTGGCAAGTGACAGAAGCAGAAGAGTGGATTGATAAACTAGACTGGATTCCCATCTAAAAAATTAATTTTCTATGGACAAGGCGGCGTTGATAATGGTTCAAATCTCCGACTTCTTCAAGAAATCGGTGTTTTAGTTGTAGACGCAGAATTACCAGCCAACTTTGATATTAATGCCTGTATAAATGAATTGAGAGAAGAACGTTTTACTCGTTTGGTAAGTGCGATCGCTTCAATTGTAAAAGTTCCTACGTAGAGAGAGGTTCAGATGTGTAGGTTGGATGGAATGAAATGAAACCCAACATAATCAAAATTTTGTTGGGTTACGCTGTCGCTTCACCCAACCTACCATTTCTTTTGAAGTGACAATTGAAGATTTGATAAAAGTGGTGGAAGAATAGGTAAAAAACTGTATTTTAGCTAATCTATTTATGGCATCGTTTAATTTAAGTGTTGCTCTAAGATTATTAAAAATTTATGCCACAGTCGGACTGATTAGTAGTTTGATAATACATATATTGTCTTTGTTGCTATCAGTCATTGATTTAAACTCCTTTGGAGTTGTACTAAGTTGCTTACAGTTAGGAATAATATTGCTGTCACTTTTCATTTGGTATATCAACCGTCAGATGAAATATGGTAATTCTGACAGAGACACATATCTTGAACAAAGGGAAAGCGATAGCACTTGGAAAATCACTTCATCACAATGTCCTAAATGGATGAAATTTATTATTCAGGCTAGTAATATATATACATTGCTCTTTTGGTGGTTAGGTTTTATTTTAGTAGCCATTCACCAAATGCCTTTTGAGACATGGGCAGTACGCTGTTTTTCCACAATATTAATGTTGATGTATCTAAGATGTTTAGCTTTAGTCATCGCTTGCTATCGAAGATACCAGATTTTGTAAGGCTAAGAATCAGACTGTAGTTTATATAACTACTATTTTCAGTGCGATCGCAACTAGATATTCTAAATCTATTGGTAAACTAGAGAAAGACCATAATAATGGTGTAAATATCAGCGATAAAAAGCAAGTAATGAGGTATATCATGCAACCGACAAAAACTAGACAAGCATTACTCAAAGCTATTTATGAAGAATTAGAACAAGCTTATGACGACACTTTAGAAGATGTTTTAGAGTTACTAAAAATTCGTAAAAATGAAGATGAAGAGGATATTCAAGATATTTATGCTGCGAAAAATGATACTACTATCTCTTGGGAGCAATATAAGCAAGAGAGTGCATGATTTATCAAATAGAAATTACAACCAGGGCAGCGAAACAATTAAAAAGCTACCTGAAGATATAGGACTCATATTTGATTTCTGAAAAACCAAATTTGCTAGAAGCTTGCTATGCAGAGCTTTTTTTCTCAGTATACGTAGCAAAATTCAAGTACGATTCCTATATTAAACTTAGATATTTAAAAGACGCATTTCGACTTCGCTCAATGCTCAATAGGGTTATTGCATAAGTCTTAATCAACTCTGCTCGCATCCTTCCCCCAGATACAACGCCTCATTCTAAAGATTTCTGGACAATTGTAATGAGAATGAAATATTGATGTTATTTTGGACTGCAACGAGTAGCTTGCTCAATCTCAGACTCTCAACAAAGTTGATGGTGTTGCAGTGGTCGGAATAGTTATCGTTTCTCATAGTAAACAATTGGCTCTGGGTGTGCAGGAACTTGCTGCACAAATGGTTCAGGGCAAAGTTGCGATTGCGGTGGCGGCTGGTATTGATGATGCGGAAAACCCACTTGGTACGGATGCGCTGAAGATTTATGAGGCGATCGCATCTGTATTTAGCGATGATGGTGTATTAGTATTGATGGATCTTGGTAGTGCGGTCATGAATGCAGAAATGGCTGTGGAGTTTCTGCCAGAAGCACACCAAGAAAAAGTATACCTCTGTGAAGCACCATTGGTTGAAGGTGCGATCGCCGCTACCGTTGCAGCCGCTATAGGTAAAAATATCCAGCAGGTAATAGCAGAAGCCAGAGGAGCATTAAACGCCAAAGCCACACAATTAGGCGTTACTAATACAACAATTGACAGCAGTATTAATACAGGACAAATAACAAGTACTGCCTATCCGAATCGAGAAATTCGGCTGACTGTTCATAATCGTTTAGGTTTACATGCGCGTCCGGCGGCGCAGTTTGTCGCCACAGCCGCAAAATTTCAGTCTCGCATTCATGTGCAGAATTTAACCAGAAATACTGCCGTTGTTCGGGGTGACAGTATTAACCAAGTGACAACTTTGGGAGTGCGTCAAGGACATGAAGTATTAATTACTGCGACTGGTATTGATGCAGATGCAGCACTAGCGGCATTACAAACTTTATTTGCAAATAACTTTGGTGAAGATGATAAGGCTGTAGTCTCGCCGCCAGCAGTCCAGCCGGAAACAACAGCAGCAACTCATGGCGAACTTTCAGGAATTGCGGCTTCTCCCGGAGTTGCGATCGCACCTGTAATTCATTATCAACCTGCTCCGGTGACAGTAACACAATACCACGTCAACGACCCAGAAGCAGAATTACAGCGTTTACAAGCAGCTATTCACACCGCACAACAAGAAATTCAGACAATCTTTTCCCAAGCAACTTTGCAAATCGGTGACACGGAAGCCGCTATTTTTGATGCTCATTTACTATTTTTAGAAGACCCTGTGTTGTTGGAAACTGTACAGCAACGCATCATGGAACATCACCTCAACGCCGAAGCAGCTTGGCAAGCCGCAGTGGATGAAGTTGCAACTTCTTACCGCACCTTAGATGATGCGTATTTAAAAGAACGTGTCGAAGATGTGGTAGATGTGGGACAAAGAGTGCTGCGACTGTTAGCCGGAAGTGCTGCTAGTAGTTTGTATCTGTCTGAACCAGCAATTTTACTAGCCACAGATTTGACACCTTCCGATACAGCCGGGTTAGACCCCAGTAAAGTACTCGGTATTTGTACTGTGTCAGGAAGTGCTACATCCCACAGCGCGATCATTGCGCGGACATTGGGGATTCCCGCCGTTTTGGGTGTCAATCCCGAAGTGTTGCGCTTGCAAGATGGTACTTTAATGGCGTTGGATGGTGAAAGCGGTAAAGCTTGGGTAGAACCAGAAGCAGATATTCTCGGTGCATTAGAAGCTAAACGGGAAGCTTGGCAAACTGCTAAACAAGAAGCACTCGCCAAGGCGCATCAACCAGCAATCACCCGCGATGGCAAACAAATCAATATCCTCGCCAACATTGGTAGTATTGCAGATGTCCAAGCGGCGGTGGCTGGTGGTGCGGAAGGGGTGGGACTGTTGCGGACGGAGTTTTTGTATTTAGGAAGAAACACCGCACCCACAGAAGAAGAACAACTAGCAGTGTATCAGGCGATCGCCCAAGTTTTAGATAACCGTCCGCTAATTATCCGCACCCTCGATGTTGGTGGTGACAAGCCATTACCTTATTTACGATTCAACTTTTCTGAAGCTAACCCGTTCTTAGGCTGGCGGGGGATTCGTTTTTGTTTAGATCATCCAGATTTATTTAAAACTCAGTTAAGAGCCATTTTACGCGCCAGTGCGGAACACAAAATTAAGGTGATGTTCCCGATGATTGCTAGTGTCACAGAAGTACGGGCAGCTAAGGCAATCTTAGGGGAAGTACAGGCACAATTGCGGCAAGCTGGTATTTCTTTTGATGAAAATCTCCCAGTTGGTGTCATGATTGAAGTCCCGGCGGCTGTCGCCATCGCTGATAACCTAGCGGCGGAAGTTAACTTTTTCAGTATTGGGACAAATGATTTAAGTCAGTATGTCATGGCAGGCGATCGCACTAACCCCAGAGTAGCGTATTTAGCCGATGCCTTACACCCTGCTGTATTGCGAATGATTCAACGAACTGTTAAAGCAGCCCACGCCGCCGGAATTTGGGTAGGATTATGTGGAGAATTAGCCGCAGATCCCACCGCCGCAGGTATTTTATTAGGTTTGGGGTTAGATGAATTGAGTGTCAATCCCCAAGCTATCGGGATCATTAAACAAGCGATCGCAAAATTAACTGTAGCTCAAGCCGAGGCGATCGTTGCTACCGCATTACAATTAGATTCGGCAAATGA
Organism: Nostoc sp. FACHB-190; assembly: GCF_014696905.1. NCBI lineage: Bacteria > Bacillati > Cyanobacteriota > Cyanophyceae > Nostocales > Nostocaceae > Nostoc > Nostoc sp. FACHB-190. The sequence continues at coordinate 47,333 of NZ_JACJQW010000029.1, read as the reverse complement.
TGTTAGAGCTTTGGTGCAGTGAAATGCTCACGCAAAGGCAAGGCAGCGCGTTGGGCGGCTTTGCCGACTTGAAGCGACTGCCGCGCAAAGGCGCAAAGGTTTTTTCTCTGTGTCTGTCCACTACTTAAGATTTAATGTATAAATTGTCTCTAAAGTCTCAAATATGAATTGGAAGTACTACATCCCTCATATCTGGGAGCAAGAACGTCAAATCTGGGAAGATGTTTACTTACTTCCAGATGATGGTAGTTACAATGACGAAGCTCTCTGGTTAACTCTAGATGCTTTAGGTAATCCAAATAATCTAGAAGATGAATCTGATTTTGATGAGTTTGAAAAGAAGTTGTTGAAAAAACTTGGTGATAATTCTTATCTTATTGATGGAACAGAAATTGTAGTCAGGACAGAGGATTTTTCCAAAGCAGAACTTTTAGAGTGGGTGCGATTATGGTTGCAGCAGCAAGGATTTTCTGTTTCAGGGTTATTTGAAGCATCAGCAGAAGATTTTCAAGGTAAGGCTTTTCATGTAGATTTCGTGGCTCACCTTAAATCGTTAAATTGAGACTAGACTGGGGAAAGCTACGAAAAATTAGTAATGCAGTTTGCTTTCTCGTTTCCTTTAATCTATCGGATTCTTCAACCGAGCTTTCCTGATTGTCTTTGGAGTGGCGATCGCAATTGTAAGGCGATCGCACTTACTTTTGATGATGGCCCCCATCCCCAATACACGCCTCAAGTTTTACAAGTTTTAGACCGCTACAATATCACAGCCAGTTTTTTTTGGCTGGGTGCTTGTGTTAACCGTTCACCAGATATTGCTAAAGCCGTCAGCGACAGAGGCCATTGGATTGGTTTACATGGTTATGATCATCGTTCTTTCCCTTTACTGACTCCCAAGGAACTCAAGGAAAGTTTAGAAACAACCCAAGCCGCTATTTACAACGCTTGTAACTTGAACCCCTCACAAGTGCTTGATGTTCGTCCTCCCAACGGTTTATTCACACCCAAAACTTTAAAATGCTTCCGTCAATGGAATTACCGTCCCGTCATGTGGAGTGTTGTCCCAGAAGACTGGGTAAGGCCAGGAATTAACACCGTAGTACGGCGAGTTCTACAACAAGTACAAAATGGTTCACTCATCGTCTTGCATGACGGCGTTTGTGGCGGACAAGATGTAGCCGCAACAATAGAAATCCTAATTCCGCAATTGCTACAACAAGGCTATCAGTTTGTGACAGTAGACAATTTATGGCAACACAAATAGGACTTACGTACCAAGATTGGGTGTAGGGGTGAAAGGGTATGGGGTGAAAGGGTTTTGAATACTTATACCATTTTGGATTTTAGATTTTGGATTTTGGATTGGGAAATTGCTTACTGGTGAGCTTTTCAGTAACCTATTTGTTGTAATCATTTTTCAAATTGGTATTACACCCTCATACCCCTGTACCCTGTTCTAAAACCTTATTTTTTCGTTTTTTGCGTAAGTCCTCACAAATAATGACGAAAAATCACCGATAGATCATCACTCGCCAAAACTCTTTGACAGATGACCCATCGGTTTATCTAAGAAATTTATATTAGTTAGGAATGAGATTAGAAAAAACTAATCATCAAACATAGAAAATTACAGACTTTTTAGCCTGTTCCCTGTTGCCTTTTAGAAAAAGAATATGTTAGCTACTCGTGGCTTTGTGCTTTGGAGCAACTTCACTTTCAGAATTTAAGGTTGAGGTGGTAGCCTCAGTACCTAAAATCTGATGTATTTCATTTATTGAACTTGGTTTGGCTACAGGTTCTTCTAATGGTTCGTTCACATATTCTATTAGGTCGTCTACTTGACAATCTAATGCCTTGCAGAACCTAATGATTCTTTCAATGTGGTCTGTCCCAGTTCTGCCGCTTTCCCAGTTTTGAATAGTGCTTTCAGTTACGCCTACAAGACGCGATAGTTCAAGCTGGGTAAGCCCTGCTCTTTCACGAAGCAAAGCAATCCTCGGTTTTGGCTTTTGTTTCACAGCTACAGCACTTTTATCTCGATATATAGTGCTAGATCCTAGCACCAAAAAAAACCTGCGCCTAGAAAATCCCTAAAAAAACTTTATTTTAAACTATCTTTCTTAAAAATCTCGCCCTAACGCCTTTTTTTATAAGCACTATTAAGCATTTGACGACTCCTCATAGGCACATCAAAGACATTTTTGTAACTGTCTTTCTAAATTAGCCCGTAACCATAAATCAGCCGCAGACCAAACCCACAGTTGATTCGGTGCTTCTACAAAATCCTCCGGTTTATGTGTGACAATTGCATCTAAAAGTTGGTCATCAACACAAACAAATTCGACAGCCGATTCAAAATCTCTTAATGGTGATGAACGTGCTATTTGGAGAATTTGTTGGTCAACAATACAAATGTTGATTTTTTCTCGTAACCAGTCAATTACTATTTCCGCAATTTGACTGTTTTGCAAGCGGCTAGTATAAGCAGCTATTTTTTGCCAGCCAATATCTGTTAAATACAGCTTGATGGATGGATGCACTCCATCGAGTAATTCTCTGACATCTTCTGTCAATTTGTTGCGATTTATCAAAGCATCTAAGATTAAATCGGCATCAACTAAAATCCTGAACACTTGCGACTCCCATGATCGACTGAATAAATACAGCTAAAATTTGGTTAATATCCATGACGTATGCGCCCCTGACAGTGAAGTGTAGTCAGCACTAAGTTTTTCTGTAGATAACCTGCGATCGCTTAAAGTACGAAGATAAGGTGCTGCTAATATAAACGAACATTAGTTGTAGTGATTAAAAGTTAAACTTACATAATCAACTACACGGGAATTAATCATTATTTCAGATTTGATTTTCCACATTTTTTTGCCAAATATTAAGGCAAGTAAATTATTTGTGATAAAACTATAAACTCAGAAAACACACTCCACTTCAAACAACCATCAAATACACGCAATAAAAGCAGGCTCTAACATAGCTCTGTCTTATACTGACTATTAGCCAAAATGACGGCAGATGATTGCTTGAGTTCCTGGTGCAGAATTTTTAGGAATTTTTTATGGTTTGAGTAACAGGTAATACAACTGCCCATTGCTAACGGTAACACCAGCACGCTCTCCAGCGATTTTACCCGTCCCCAAAAAATAATCTACTCTCCCCGCACCTTTAATTGCTCCACCTGTATCTTGATCAAGCACATAACGGCTCACAATCTGATGTTCCATCTCGCCGTTAGCTTGGACAAAGGGAAAAGGAGCGCGAATCAAAGCTAAAGCCCCAGGTGGCATGAGAGACTTATCTGTAGCGATGGAACGTTCTGCGGTGAGTGGGACATTGATTGAACCTTGGGCTGGTGCGCCGTGGTTTTCTTGAAAAAACACAAAACTGGGATCACGGGGGATATAGATATTTAATTCTGGGGGATGCTGTTGGAAATAGTCGAGGATAATGGGCATTGTCATTCCCTGTAAGGGCAATTTGCCATCGTTGGCTAGTTCTCGACCAATACTTTTATAGTTGTAACCTGTATTACCTGCATAACCGATTGTTGTATCAGTACCATCGGTTAATTGTAGTCGCGCTGAACCCTGAATTTGTATCATATATGGTTCTAAGCGATCGCGGAACCAAAATAACTCTAATCCTCGTAGTTTGCCTTGTGATCCTTGTAAACCATCAGCACCTTCCAATTCTAAACGGGTAGGATGGGGCTTTGTCCAAGAATTGATATCGGGAGGTAATCGATAAACTGGATAGCGAAATTCATCTGTAGGAACGCGACTAGCCAGATACAGTGGTTCATAATAAGCGGTAAATAAGACTGTACCTTTTTGGTCTTTGCCGACAGACTGATAATAAACAAACTCTTTTTCGATGGCTTGATGTAATTCTTTGGCAGAGTTTGATTTTAAAAGCAGTTCGCGGAATCTGGTTAAACTTTTGATGACGCGATTGCGTGTAATTCCGGTGACGGGATATTTTTGATAAGCTGCGATCGCCCGTGAAGTTTGCAAATATTGTAAACTGCGGTCAATAGAAGTAATTAAAGCTTTTTTATCTGCTAATTCATCTAAACAAGATAGGTCATCTTGACAACAACTTACAGGCGATCGTTCAATCAAAACTGATTGCTGGTTTTCTAAAGCATCTGGTACATGCCATTTTTTGATGCGACATACCGCCGAACTCAGTTCTCGAAATCCTAATGGTTGCGTCCCCACCAAAAAACTCAAAATAATGATTGGTGGGGTAAGGAAAGTGGCTAGTCTGTATAGCAATCCTAAATGATTGACAAACATTTCTCCCTCGTCTCCCTTCTCCCCCTACTCCCTTCGGTGTACACACAAGTCTTATAAAGTTCCCTAGTAGTGTTTCGATCCCCCCTTCAAAAGGCTACGGTGTACACACAGGTCTTGAAATCCTACCCAACGTTTGGTTTCGTCGTCTAGTTTCCGGTTTTGAGATCGTTCTAGAAGCCTGTCATTGCGAGGAGGAACGACGTAGGCGTAAGACTTCCCGCAGGGTAGCAATCGCAAGAATTACGGGATTATGCGATTACTTCGCTCCGCTATCGCTGCGCTCGTAATGACAATAGTTTAAGGGGTCTATAACGCCTAAAACCCTTGCAGTTACTACTTGTGTGTACACCGTAGCTTCAAAAGGGGGGAAAATATCTCAAAGTCCCCCTTTTTAAGGGGGATTTAGGGGGATCAGAGGATTTGTGTGTACACCGCAGCCCCCTACCTCCTACTCCCCACTCCCGACTCCCTACTCCCAATTCTATTACTCATTCATATTGCGATAAGTCGCCACAGCAGAAGGCGAAATCCGGTTGAGATAACGGAATATCCAGTATTTAAAAATCGTGTCTAAAATTACTGGAAACGTCGCAATAAACAAAAAGATAAAATCGCGGTTGGCTGGTAAACCCCAATGGCGCGATACACCTTCTAAAATTACTTCCCAACCGTGGGGAGAGTGGAATCCCACAAACACATCAGTAAACAAAATGATAATAAATGCCTTGGCACTATCACTCAAACCATAGACAAGATTATCAAAGAAATCTTTCAGCACGGCAATAGATTGCTTACTCACCAGCAGCAACCAAACAAAAGCAATTACCGAGAAAATATCGGCAAAAACATTTTTAATCGCATTTGCACTTTCATCCCGAAATTCTTCTGCGATTTCTGCGGCTTTTTCTTTGAGTTTCTCTTCTATTGCTTCTGGATTCAGAGGCGGTGCAATGCCAATTAAATTTTCAAATCTTATTCTTTCTTCAAATCTTTGTAACTCTGATAAAGCTTCTTCTTCCATTTCAAAGTTTAGGAAGACATTAGCTGTTTCGGCTGGTCTAAAATTGGGAATTAATGGCCCAACAATCAAAGCTTTTGATAGTTGATGTGCTAAAAGAGGTACAATAATTAGTAATAATATAAATCTGATAGATATGATAGTTCTTCTTTGAGCTTGCCGAAAGCTTTTAACAACATCCTGCTCAGAATTTGGGTCTAACTCGACTTGTAAACGACTAATAGTTCCTAAAATTGAGCGAGGCAATACACCTGTTGTATCAGCTTTCCGCCGTGGTTTTTGTTTGGTTTCTAGGTTTTTATTTGGTAATTGTGGAGCTAATGGGGCGGGTGATTTTTGCGGAGTAACATCAGCAACTTTGACTATTTGTGGTTGATTAACTATGACAGAATTAGTTTCAATATCAGATACGGTATATTTTGATATGACTTCATCAATAAATCTTAATTTTTCTAAAATTATCTCCGCACTAGGATATTCTATACCTGTTTTTCGTGCCGCTTTTTGATTAGATTCGTTGGAAAACCAACGGCTGGCGCGAAATTCTGTGAGGCGCATCCGCGCAATTTTTAATTGTTTTTTAAGGTCTGACTCAAAATAATCCATCATGCTGTTGCTGTATTGGCTTGAGTCAGCATCTATTTTTTTACCGTTGAAATGCTCATCTTCGATGGATTTAATTTGTAATGCTGCTTGATAAGCCTCATCAAGAGAACGCTGTGGCGTTAATAAGTACCAACGGTAAGCAGCTAGTAAGTAAGAGTAAATTTTTTGGGTAAAAGCGAAATTATTCATTGTAGGCAATTATCCAGCCTTTTCTAGTGATTCTTAACCCTAAGTTAACGCACAAGATATACTAACCAAATCTAGAAGGAGAAAGTTTGTGGTTTCACATTCTGTTTGGATTGTCGGCAATAGCCGCAGTGGTAAGACAACTCGTTTGGTAGAACATTTTTGTCGTTGGCTACAAATAGAAAATCACAACTTGGGATTATTTTATACTAAAAAAGCTGGAAAAAAATCTGACAATTCCTTTTCAAAACCTTTTGTTTTAAAACAAACAGAACCTGGAGTTTTGGTATTAGCAGCAAATGATGACAATCGTCGGGAATTGTCTGACAAAATTGTTACAAAAACTTTAGGAAAATATCCCATTCGTGCTAAAACTCCCTTGGGTTTTTTTCAAGATGAAGTTATTTTATTTTGGCCTTTACTCATTGAGTTACTGCATCTTAAGGCACAATTTCCAGTAAGATTGCGCCCAGAAACTGAACAGGAATTAGCTACAAAACTCTGGCGTGAGCAAATCGATGCAGAGATTCTGCGGCGTGCTGGAGTGAATGAATACCGTTTAGTCCGACGAATTTTGGACTTGTTGCAACTAGCCGCCTACAGTGGTACGGCTTGTGAAGGAATTGCTGAAGTTTTACAAAGCGGTTTAGAGGACAACGGCGTAAATCTAGAGCCGGAATTTTTAGCATCTTTGCTGCTAGATTGGCGTAACTGGTGTTTAGAGCGAGGCTTGCTCACTTATGGGATTATAACTGAACTCTACACGCAACACTTGTTAAGCGATCGCCATTATCAAGAACGTCTCAGGCAACGGTATCAAGCCATACTAGCTGATGATGTTGATGATTATCCAGCCGCAACCCGACAGTTATTTGAAACACTTTTACAGCAGGGTGCTGTTGGTGCATTTACTTACAACCCTGATGGCGCTGTACGCTTGGGTTTGGGGGCTGATCCCAACTATTTGGAAGGGTTAGCGAGGCATTGTCGCTTAGAAACTTTATTTACACCAGTCGCCCCATCCTTAGCCGATAACCTAGCTAGACCAATGGTAGAATTTATTACTCAACCAATGGTGATGTTAGAGTTACCTGCAACAGTCCAATCAATTCAAACTACCTCCCGTGCTGAACTATTGCGAACCACAGCCGAGGTGATTGGCAAAGCGATTAAGTCAGAAAGAATACAACCAGAAGAAATTGCCATCATCGCACCTGGTTTAGATGCGATCGCCCGTTACACCATCACCGAAATTCTCACCAAGCAAAACATCCCCGTCGAATCACTCAACGACCAACGTCCCTTAATTAGTTCACCCATGATTCGGGCATTATTAACCATGCTGGCACTCGTTTATCCCGGCTTGGGACGCTTGGTAGATAGAGATGCAGTGGCGGAGATGTTGGTGGTGTTGAGTAGGAGGCAGGAGGTAGGGGGCAGGGGGCAGGGGGAGAGGGGAGAGAGGGGAGACGAGGGAGAAATATTTACTCAGCACTCCATACTCAGCACTCACATCGACCCGGTACGTGCCGGGTTAATTGCTGATTATTGTTTTGTACCTCATCCCGACAAACCTAATTTATTACCCGTCACCTCTTTTGAACGCTGGGATAGAATTGGCTATGCTGCGACCACAGCTTACACTCAGATATTACAGTGGATTGAAAAACAGCGATCGCAACAAGAACAGCGTTTAATTCCTAGCCCGATTTCGCTGTTGTATCTGGCAATTCAAGACTTTTTGTGTAAAGACAGTAACCCACCTTATGACCAAATGGCAGCCCTGCGGGAATTGCTGGAAACTGCCCAACATTATTGGGAAATTGATACTAGGTTGAGGCAGGAGGTAGGGGGAGAAGGGAGACAAGGGGGACAAGGCGGACAAGGCGGACAAGGCGGACAAGGGAGCAATCTTTCTACCTTGTCTACCCCCTCTACCTTGTCTACCCCCTCTCAGCACTCAGCACTCAGCACTACCTTGGCTGAATTTATTCAATTGTTGCGGCGTGGTACGATTACTGCCAATCCTTATCCGTTGCGTCCTATTGGCTTGTCGAGAAAAGCCGTCACCTTAGCAACTATTTTCCAATATCGTTCGAGTCGGCGATCGCATCGTTGGCATTTTTGGCTAGATGCTGGTTCACCATTGTGGGCAAAAGGTGGTGCAGCTACATTATTTGGTGCGCCGTTATTCTTGCGCGATAGGTTAGGCGAATCTTGGACAGCCGAAGATGAAAAAATTAGCGAACAAGAAAGATTACAGCGAATTTTGGCAGACTTACTCTCCCGTGTATCCGAGAAAGTTTATTTATGTCATAGTGATTTAGCCGTCAACGGACAAGAACAACTAGGGCCACTCCTACCCTTAGTACATACCTGTGTATCCGTGATTTCCAAAGTGGCTTGACACTGAATCAAAATTTTCCCAAATATCAACAGGATTTACACAATGATAGGCAAGGTCATTGAGCTTAGTCATTGAAGCGGTAAACCTGGATTTGCTAAGATTTCCAGTGCGTAAACTTTTAATAGAGCAGTTCTCTACTACCATGCCAGCATCAACAATTGACGGTAAAGACGCGATCGCTATCCAAGCCGCAAAAGCAGGGGTGGCTGTGTGCGATCGCTCTTTTTGGGGACGTATCCGAGTAGCAGATGGCGATCGCATCCGATTTTTACACAATCAAAGTACCAACGATTTTCAAAGCCGCAAACCAGGACAAGGCTGTGACACGGTGATGGTGACATCCACAGCCCGGACAATTGACTTGGTGAGTGCATACATTCTTGAAGATGCGGTACTGCTGTTAGTTTCGCCCAATCGTCGAGAATTTTTGATGCAGTGGCTAGACCGCTATATCTTTTTTGCCGATAAAGTAGAGTTAACCGACATCACCGAAGAAACGGCAACCTTTAGCCTGATTGGGCCAGATAGCGATGCGATTGTGGAAAAATTAGGTGCAGGGGCAATTATTGGTCAACCTGAAGGCAATCACTTGTTAGTTGATGGTGGGGTGATTGTCGCTGTAGGGAGTGGGTTAGGATTGCCTGGATATACCTTAACTTTGCCAGCCACAGAAAAACAACAGGTGTGGCACAAAATATTAGAATTTGGGGCTGTAGAATTGAGCGATCGCGCTTGGGAAACCCTACGCATTCTCCAAGGTAGACCAAACCCAGATGCAGAACTCACAGATGATTACAATCCCCTAGAAGTGGGTTTATGGCAGACGATATCCTTTAATAAAGGCTGTTACATCGGACAAGAAACCATCGCCCGGTTAAATACTTATAAAGGTGTCAAACAAAATCTGTGGGGAATTCGCCTCAGCGCCCCAGTTGAAATTGGTAGTGCGATCGCCCTGGGAGATGAAAAAATCGGCAAACTTACAAGTTATACCGAAACCAGTGAAGGTTACTTTGGACTTGGTTACATTCGTACCAAAGCTGGCGGTGTGGGCTTAAAAGTCAAAATCGGCGAAGTTGAAGGTGAAATTGTGGATATCCCTTTTGTCTCCCATGAGTATCCGGAATAGTCAACTTATTTTACGGATAGCTCACTCATTTTTATCACTACTTAGGACTTACGCAAGAACCTTCTCAAATCCTCTTAACTTCGTGTCCTACCCTTCGGGAAGCCACTTCGTGTCTATGCGCTCTTTGCGGTTAGTTTTTTCATGATTTTGCGTAAGTCCTGACTACTGTTGTCCCAGTGTTAAAACTTGAGATGGCATATCCACCACTAATTTGCGATTTTTTAACCACTGACGACCTAGTAAGATTTCGGTTAATCCTTGTCCCACATGAACAGGAATATCAAGATATTCTTGATCAATTCGCACTTTTCCTAAATAAATCTCAAATTCTGCTTCTCCTTGGGCTGTCAGCATGGTTTGTTGTTCTAAATATACCCAATTGAGTGCTTCTAAATCCTGGTTATTAATTGCTAACCACCAAGAAAATCCCGTATCAAAAAGTGCATCTACTGGTATTTCTAAACCATCAGCAGCTATTAAATCTATCTCAAAAAATAACTCATCCTCATCACCAAAGTGTCCAGAAATCATATTCTGCCGCACATCCCAGTTTCATTAATACGGAAAACGTGCAATCTAGCACTGGGGTATTTTTCATGCGCTATTTTTGCAACTACCAATACATCCTGATCAATAAAATAATCTCCACTTTCTGGCTCAATTGCCACATACCAGTTGTAATGAGTTCTAATTAATTCTGGTTGTAACTGATCAAAAATAAATTTGCAGCGTTGTTTGAATGCTTCTCGTTCAGCATTCCATTGAGATTTTTGTTCCTCCGTCCACTGAATTTGCGGGAAGATTCTTCCCCGACGTAATGTGCGAGTAGACTTGGCTTCAGTCATAGAAATTATTTAAATGGGATTTTGTTGCGAGTTGTAACTAATTGGATTGTAAAAGTAGATCCTTCATCTAGTTTACTTCTGACAGAAATAGAACCTCCGCAGCGCCACAATAACCGCTTAACAATTGTTAAACCTAAGCCAGCACCACTCAAATCTTCCGTAGTTCCCGAACGGACTCGATAAAAGCAATCAAAGATTTTGCTAATTTCACTTTCCGCAATGCCAATACCTGTATCGCGGAATTCTAACTGGACATAATCGGCTTGAAGACGCGCTCTTACCCAGACTTGCCCACCTTTGGGGGTAAACTTAATACTGTTTTGCAGCAAATTAATTACTATTTGCTTGAGTCCGCCAGTCACACACCAAACCCCTGGTAGTTCTGTTGGTACAGTGTAAGCGAGCATAATGCCTTTTTCTTGAGCTACAGGCTGGTAGGTGCTAACTACGCCAGGGACAATATCTGAAAGACGTACTAGTTCTAGGCTGGTGGTTTCTAAATTATGTTCCAGGTTGACCAGATCCAGTAAACCAGTGATTAGTATACTCTGGCGATCGCACTGAGTATTGAGCATTTGTAAATAACGTTGTCGCTGTGGCGGTTTAATCGTAGGTGAATTTAACAACGACAATGCTGTTTTCATGTGTGTTAAAGGTGTCCGTAGTTCTTGGCACACACTACTTAAATAATCATCTTTGAGTTGTTCTTTATTTTGGAGTTTTTGATTTTGTTCTCGTAATTTGGCAATGCGTTTATTACTAATTTGACGTTGAATGGAATTTTGGCGCTGGAGTTGTTTGGCCATGAGTTGACTGATAAGTGCAGGTTCGATGGTGCTGGGATAAATCAACTCAGCCGGAAAAACTGCCGATGATTCTGGTACAGCTACTTGTTTGAGACCATCTAAAACTTGCTGAATGATTCTGCCTTCCATTGTCATCACAGCCAGTAATGACGGAATTTTAACTGTTTTGCCTTTATGAGTTTGGCGGTTTTGATTTCTTTTACGTGGACGACGCGCCACAATTAAACTACAAAATCGCGGCGAGGATACTATAAAAAAGTATTCTCGCCGTAGTTGATAATTTGATAATAACTGTACCCAATTTTGTTGCTGTGGGCTGGTTTCATCTGTAATCTGATTTTCTGCCCCAGCATTAATTTTATCTATCCGACAAATATTAATTAGGCCAGATGCACTCATCGCAGATTGATAACGCTTTAATTCTGCGTGCCAAATTTTTCCCGGTGGTAACTTAACCCAAAAAGTTGCCGTAATTTGTTGTTCAATCAATAAATCAATGTGTGACCTCAGCAGCGATAACAAACTAGCAGGATTGCTTGGCAATGGTTGAGGTGGTGTTTCCACTCCCAAAGCCAGCTGATAGATGGATAACTCCTTACGCAGAGAATCATTCATGAGTCAAGCACAACAAGGAAGAAATAATTATGTCATTGATTGCCAATTTTATGTAAGGTATTTTTACAAAAAGAATATGTAAAATACATTTGGATAGAAAGTATGAAGGATGAAGTTTGAAGTCTGAAAGAATGTCTATAGCAGGAAACAGAAGACAATCCCGATGAAACTGAATTTCACAAGCCTTGTATAAAAGGGCGACTAGTATATTTACTCAGCACTTTATTGAAACAGTAAAATCCTGGTAATCTTCAGACTTCAGACTTCAGACTTCAGACTTCAGACTTCATTTTTTAGTCTGACTTGTAACGCATCCCGCGCATGTTCTCGGTCATCAAAGTGGATTTTTTCTGTACCGAGAATTTGATAGTCTTCATGACCTTTACCCGCTAACAACACGCCATCACCGGGTTCAGCTTGCAAAATTGCGGTGCGAATAGCTGTAGCGCGATCGCAAATTACAGTCGGTTGCACAGTGTCGGGTATTCCGGCTAAAACATCTTGCAAAATTCTTTCGGGGTCTTCGGTGCGGGGGTTGTCGGAAGTGACCACAGCCACATCTGCTAACTCGGCAGCGATTTTACCCATTTTTGGGCGTTTGGTGCGATCGCGATCGCCTCCACAACCAAATACACAAATCATCTTACCGGGAATAAACGGCCTTGCCGCTTTGAGTAAATTTTCCAGGCTATCGGGCGTATGGGCATAATCAACAATCACGCTGATATCTTGTTGCGGACTGATTTGTACTCGTTCCATCCGTCCCGGAACCCCAGGAAAATCACTAATTGCACTGGCGATTAACTCTAAGTCAAGTCCTAAATGCAGAACTGCACCCACCGCCGCCAAAACATTTTCTAAGTTATATTGACCAACCAACGGTGAGCGAAACTCCACCTCACCCTTTGGAGTATGCAGCAAACCACTCACACCATTGGGTTGATAATTTAAATCGCTCATCCACAAATCGGCACTGGGTTCGCTGACGCTGTAACTCCAAACTTGTTCTGATGGCAATCTGCTAATTAACTGTTTACCGTAGGAGTCATCAGCGTTAATAATTGCCTTACCTTTGAGATATGCCGGACTAAATAACAGCGCCTTAGCCGCGAAATAATCCTCCATATCGCTGTGATAGTCCAGATGGTCTTGGGTGAGATTGGTGAATACTCCCACCTCAAACGGACAACCCAAGACTCGACCTTGTGCCAAAGCATGGGAACTAACTTCCATTACGCCAAACTCACAACCTGCATTCACGGCGGCTGCTAACTGCTGTTGTAGTTCCACTGCAAAGGGTGTGGTGTGGATCGCAGTTTGGACAAATCCCGGCCAGCGAGTGTATAAAGTCCCCATCAAAGCCGTTACTAGACGCGCTTTGTTCAGGAAAAATTCAATTAAGTGAGTTGTGGTGGTTTTACCATTGGTGCCGGTCACACCCACTAACTTGAGTTTTTGTCCGGGATAATCGTAAAAAGCCGCCGCTATTTGAGCGCAAGCTTGAGTCATATCATTAGCACTAATCACTACAGCCTCCGGGGTGGGAGGATTTTTTTCGGCAGCTTCAGCAGAAACAATCGCTGCTACTGCGCCGGATGCGATCGCACTTGGCCAAAATTCGCCACCGTCCACCCGCGTTCCTGGCATTCCAATAAATAAATCTCCCTCACCGCAAGCATGGGAGTTAGTTTTCAAACCCTTGACTTCTGCATCTGCTAAGTCAGAACTGTTAGGCAATTGTGCCACACTATCTATTGCTGCTAGTAATTCCCGCAATTTCATCTTGTGAACCTCGCCACACTCGTATCTTGCGCTTATTCTGCATCATTTTTTTTGATATTGGATAAATACTTACACAACATTTGCTGAATTTGCTGGACATTTGCACGGGGAGAAGGACGTGGTAGAGCTTGTTCAAAAGCTTCTACACCGGGGATATTGGCTAAAACCAGCACTGGGACTTCATATTGATAAGCCAGCAACCAATCTTCACGAGTTGTAATGTCACGAATTTCTAACTCAACACCCAAATTGTCTGTCTCTAAAATTTGCTCTAGTTTTTCCTGCAAGCCCTCGCACAAATGACAACCAGGTTTACTGTACAAAATCAACCGCATTTCCTAAATACCAATACTTTTAGCCATCCTAAGTCATTCGTGAACAACTATAGCCATCCTCAATGATTTCTCTTCCTTGTCTGTGTTTAGGAATTTGTCTAATTTTAGATTTTGGTAAGAATTTTTGCTACTCTAGAGTAAAAATTTATGTGCAGCTATGTCTAACGTCGAAAAAATTAGTGTTGCGCTTACCCCAGAAATGGTCGCTTTTGTACGCAATGCGGTAGAATCTGGTGAATATGCCAGCAGTAGTGAAGTGATTAGAGAAGCATTACGAGACTGGAAGCAAAAACGCCTGTTACAGTTGCAAAATATTGATGAATTACGTAGTCTTTGGCAAGCTGGGATTGACAGTGGTGCTGGGCAGTATACAGATATAGAAGCTATTAAGCAGGAAGCCCGTCGGCGTTTAGGTCAAGCTTCTCAAAAGGATGCGTAATTTGTGGGACGTTTTAATTACGAATTAATTTTTTAGCCGATCGCCATAACAGAGAAAACTTCCACATTATTCCCACAGAAAAAGGCGAATGGAGGGTCATCTGCCTTCTAAGATGGACTATAGTCAGTTTTTGTGGAGTTTTGGGAATGACCGCAACAGATCCTGTAAAGTTAATGAAGCAAGAGGTTGGTAAAGCCGCAGCCCTACTAGTAAAATCAGGTTCAATTGTCGGTTTAGGTACGGGTTCAACAACAGCGTATACAATTCAGTATTTAGGCGATCGCTTGAAATCTGGTGAACTCACAGATATTGTCGGGATTCCTACTTCTTTTCAATCGGAAGTATTAGCCAAAGAATATGGTGTACCTCTCACCACTTTAGATGCTGTTGACCACATTGATATTGCTATTGATGGGGCAGATGAAGTTGACCCCCAAAAGAATTTGATTAAAGGTGGCGGCGCAGCCCATACCCGCGAAAAAGTAGTTGATTATCTAGCCAAACAATTTGTTGTGGTGGTAGACAGTGGTAAGCTAGTCGATCGCTTGGGTTCTGTGTTTGCAGTTCCCGTCGAAGTTATTCCAATGGCAATTACACCTGTGACTAATGCCATTAAACAACTTGGCGGTAAACCAGAACTACGTATGGGTGTAAAAAAAGCTGGGCCAGTCATCACCGACCAAGGTAACTTTGTCCTAGATGTCAGATTCGACTCCATTGATGACCCAGTGAATTTAGAAAAAATCCTCAATAATATTCCTGGCGTTTTAGAAAACGGCATCTTTGTTAACTGTGCAGATGTCGTTTTAGTTGGCGAAGTGGTAGATGGTCAGCCAGTAGTTAGGCAGTTGTAAAAGGGTGTAATACCATTTCACTTTAAACATGATACAGATATGCAACCAGCGCCTCGACTTCGCTCGGCGATCGCAACGCAAGCAGAGGCGCAGAGAAAGTGATTTGTATCAGTAATTGCGTGAATTGGTATAAGGGTTGAAGGGTGTAGGAGTGTAAGAGTTTTTACACCCCATCCTTCCCTATTTTGAAATAGCCGATTCTGTACTCAGCACTCACACTTCGACTGCGCTCAGTGTACAGCACTCAATACTCACACTTCGACTACGCTCAGTGTACACACTCAGCACTCATTACTCAGCACTCAGCACTCAGCACTCAGCACTCAAAATTAAGCGTACTTCTTAATTACTTGGGCAAAATCGGGTACAGCTTCTTCTATATATGGTTTTGCTGAACCTCTGAGTTTTTCATAAGTTCCTCGCACAATAGGCCGTGTTACCTTCTTCACCCTGGCATCAGTAACACTCAAGAGTGCATCTGCTGTGCGAGATTTATTACTAGTGAGATGCTTCACTGGATCACCATTTTGTAAGCCTTCATGCCACATTGGATCAAGTGCTGTAAAGCATTCTGGTAAAAGTTGCTCAACAGCATAGGGGATATATCCGGGCTTAACGCCTTTCAATACTCCATAGGCAGTTTTGAGTGCAATACCGCTAAGACCTGACTTAGAAGTGATTTGTGATTCTAAAAGTTGGCAACAGTCATCAACAACCATTGCTTTTTTGTCTGAGTTTAAAAGTTGGTCGCTCAGTCCCATTTCACTCCTCCATAATGTTAAGGCGATCGCTTTTCTCTATTTCCTCACTAAGTTAGGAAATTATCAAAAATGTTAACAGAGCTAGACAGTTTTCGTAGCCTTGCTGTTATAGGTTGACAGACTTTAGTGATTATGGCTCAAGATTTTTGTTTTAATCAGGGGTTTATGGGGTGAAGGGGCTTATGGGTGTGTGGGTTTAGATACTAAGTTGTTTTCAGAAATAGTATTCCTACTCCCCATTCCCTACTCCCTACTCCCACCCCAAATCACTACCTTGAACTCCAAGGTTTTATAAGTTAATTACGGATTTTTTGGGAATAAAACGAGGCTGATTCTGTTTGTGCGGCACAGTCTTGGGCAAACTGAATCAGATGATGTCCCACTAGTCCAACGTGAATTAAGGACTCTATATTCCCTGATTTGAGTGCTGGTTTAGCCATTTGCCAAAAAGTTTGGCGATAGTTACCAAATACACCCACACGCAACAAAATATTAGTTAAATAAGTTAACCCTTTGCGAATATTTGCCCAGGAAGTCCGCGCCGGACTATTGGGTACAGCGATGCGGTTGGGGTAAGTATGTTCCATGTTGTAGGCAAATCGCTGATATAAAAATTCTGGCTGATATGCTTCAGTGATACAACGTCGCCACATTTCCACAACTTGCTGATATGGCATCAAAAACTCGACATTTGATTCTCGGCTGTCATCAAATACGAGTCGCCCTTCGGCTTCTAATCTCCGCCATAAAGGAGTTCTGGGTAAAGCATGAAGTAAGTTAATTGTCAACATCGGAATTTGTGACAGCCGAATAAATTCGAGGATGCGGTCTGCGGTTTCTGGTGTATCTGTATCTAAGCCGATGATGATGCCTGAAACAACTTCCATACCATAGCTATTCAAAACCTGAATCGCTTCTAAAATTGGCATACTGAGATTCTGCACTTTAGAAATTGATTGCAGCGCCTCTGTGTCTGGAGTTTCGATACCGCAAAACACTGTACAAAAATAAGCTTCGCGCATCATCTCCAGGAGTTTTGGACTTTGCGCGAGGTTCAGGGTGGCTTCACAGGCAAATTGAATGGGATAGCCGTTGCGCTTTTGCCAGTCAATTAAGTGGGGTAATAGCTGCATTGTGGCGCGGCGATCGCCTACAAAGTTATCATCCACAAAATATACTGCACCGATATTGCCAGATTCCAGCATGGCATCTAGTTCTGCCAATACTTGCGCTGGGGTCTTCATCCGTGGGCTTCTACCGTAAAGTTCAGGAATATCACAAAACTCGCAACGATAAGGACAGCCGCTAGAAAACTGGACATTGGCTAAGAAATAATGATTCAGATTCACCAAATGATAAGCGGGGGTGGGAAACTCGCTCAGGGGTAAACGTTCCTTGGTTTCAAAGCGAATTTGTTGCGGCGGACGTTGGTGATATTGGTCGAGATACTCAATCATGCGATCGCTGGCATCGCCTAATTCACCCAAATGTAAAATATCAAAATCTGGATAATATTCTGGACAACCAGACACCGAAGGTCCGCCTAAAACAGTAATTTTGCCTTGCTGATGCGCCAGTTGGTTAATGTGATTAATCTGCGGTTTTTGGATGTGCATCCCACTGACAATCACCACATCCGCCCATTGATAATCAGATGTTTTGGCTGGGTGTAAATTCTCATCAATAAAGCGTACTTCCCATTCTTGTGGCAAATAAGCAGCCACAATCAAAATCCCTTGGGGTGGCATAAAAGCCCGGACATTTCCCATTAGTGGATAAGCATGATGAAACGTGCCGAAAGAGCGACTGTATTTGGGGAAGATACAAAGAATGCGTCGATGATGTAAAGGAACGTAGCGGGCTTTTTTCGGGTTAGAAGCAGATGCCAAATCAGTCGCTACAGGAGTTTGGTTCTGAAAAGACTTTAACTGCACAGTCATTGTTAATTTTTCACCAAAGAAAATAGCAGCTAATTTTGCAAATAAATTGTCAAATTAGCTGTAATTTCAAATAACTTACTGTGATATTTTAAAATTCTGTAACTGTCCAAATATACACATTTTTCTAAAATCACCACATGATTGGGCATGGACAAGACAGATTCTCATCCTGTTGTTTTTTAATGCAATCATATAAGGGTCTGTCATGAATTTGATTGATTTTCTTTGGTATCCTGCCGGGGGAGATGGTAGCGATCGCGCTCTATTGTCTTCAGCCGCGCCACTTCCAGACAAGAACGATTTTCCCAGCAGAATCTATTACCTACGTATTTACTACAAGGTAGAAAGTAATATTCTCTTCAATAATTACCCCAAGCAACTGGTATTAAAAACAGCAAATAATTATCAGTATGATGGCTGCCAATTACCAGTGAACAGCAATATTAAAGTCCAAAGCATTACAGTAGGCTAAACAAGTGGTAAGACAACAAAAGTCTAGAGAGGCAATTGTTGGACAACATTCCCTATCAGTTGGAATACTCGTGGATTTAGAGTGGGGATTGTATGCCGGCGGTCATGTGAAATGTTGGGAAAGATTTGCGGAAGCGGCAATTGATTTTCCCCAGATAGACTTAACAATTTATTACCTGGGAAATAAGCCCCAAGAAATAGCGATCGCGCCGAATGTACGTTAC
This sequence comes from Nostoc sp. FACHB-190, assembly GCF_014696905.1. Classification (NCBI taxonomy): domain Bacteria; kingdom Bacillati; phylum Cyanobacteriota; class Cyanophyceae; order Nostocales; family Nostocaceae; genus Nostoc; species Nostoc sp. FACHB-190. The sequence goes on along the minus strand of NZ_JACJQW010000029.1, from coordinate 28,602 downwards.
CGCATCTTGCCACCGATGTTGGGAACTAAGCATATACCATTTCTCCATGAACGTTCTCGCAATACCGACTTATCGCCCTACCATTTAGGTTTAGTTTGGCAACTGCGACAGCACGATGTTTTACACATTACCAGTGCCTTTAGTTTTGCACGCACAGCCCACTGGATAGCGCAACGGTACAAAGTTCCTTTGGTATGTTCCACTCACACAGATTTAGGCAGTTTTACACGGATTTACTCTCAAGAGATTATTCGCCGGATTTTGGTTTGGGAATGGTTAGTCAATTTGATATGGGAACGGTGGAAATTAGGTGAGCGCCTAGAACAACAAATGATGCGGCGCTGGCACAAGTTGATTAGCGATAGTGATTGGGTGTTGCTCTCCAAACCAGAAGATTTCCCGGTGATGCAAAAATTTGTCTCTCAGTCGCGCTTGTCTCGACTACGGCGAGGGATAGATCAGCAGCGATTTCACCCCCAACACCGCGATCGCGCTCTTTTACAAACCACCTTTGGTATCCCGCCAGAAGTCCCGGTACTGTTGTTTGTCGGACGGGTAGACGAGAGTAAACGCATCATGACCTTAGCTCAAGCTGCCTGTCAATTGCTAGACCAAGGATATGCTTTACACGTCTTGATTGTGGGTGAAGGCACTGCCAAAGCCAAGATACAGCAACTTTTAGCACCCCATATCACCCTAACCGGTGTGTTACCCCAAGAAAGCCTTGCTTGGATTTACGCCAGTGCAGATATGTTTGTCTTCCCCTCCGATAGTGAAATATCTCCGAACGTGGTGTTAGAAGCAAAATCATCAGGACTACCTGTATTTGTATCCGCCCATAGTGGCAGTGTGCAGTTTATCCAACAGCCTGATAGAGATGGCATTGTGATTAAAAATTCTAGTCCCCAAGCTTGGGCAGAGGCGCTGAAACCTTATCTCCAAGATTTGCAGATGCGCGATGGTGTGAGTCAAGCGGCTCGCCAATATATTGAACAGTGTCATCCTTCTTGGAGGGAAGTTTTTCAAGAGGATTTATTACCCATTTGGCAGAAAATGAAATTTCTCTCTCATAATAAGCTGGGTATAACTAGTACAGGTCGGCGAAAATAAACAGACCACACTTCGGCTACTTCGGCTGCGCTCAGTACAAGTACGCTCAGTGACCATAAGAAATTGCTAAAAGGCTTGTGGGATTAATATTCTTTCTTTTGACCCTCCGAATTTTAGATTTTGGATTTTGGATTTTGGATTTAATCTAAAATCGCAAATCTAAAATCCAAAATTGTTTGACTTTTGCCTTGTGAGTGGTGTTAAACTTTTTTCTTCATCTACGCCTGGGCTGATAATCTATACTGAATTCTGACTCCTGAATTCTGAATTCTGTGGGATCAACTACCAATAAAATTGGCTCACATTCCTGCTATGTATAGATTATGGCTGAATAAATAAAATAGATGTATTATGGGAAGTCCTTATGTAAAATTAGAAAGTTGCAAAAATTAAAAATTGCTAACACTTCTAGCTAACAATGCTAGAGTTTCAAAAATTCATCAAAAATTTTCAGCGAGTATCAATGCTGAAGCAACTTAAAAAAAACCAAGTTCCTATAATTATTGGCGCGGCAGTTTTCGCCTTTTCGGCTGGCGCAATGGTGTCAGCACCGGAGATTGGCAAAACAGTGGCTCAATGGCTGAAAATAAATCAAACTCAGTCAGACGAACTATCAGAAGCCAACAAAGTCAAATCGGCTGTGTTCCCATTGGTGGCACAATCACCAGTGGAAAGAGCCGCAAAATTAGAAGCGATCGCTAAAGGCTCGGCTTCAGCAGACCGAAATCGCGCCCGCTATCTGTTAGCCAGTGATTTACTTGAAACCAGAGATGCTCAAGCAGCCCTAGATTTATTGACAGGATTAGAAAAAGACTATCCTGTATTAGCGCCCTACATCTTGCTGAAACAAGCCCAAGCACAGGACTTGTTAGGTGAACAAGGCAAAGCTTCCGATTTGCGCCAAAAAGTCCTGAAAGCATATCCCAAAGAAGCGGCGGCGGCGAAAGCATTATATTTAATCGGTCAACCAGAATCTCAAGATCGGGCGATCGCCCAATTTCCTTCCCATCCCCTCACCTGGGAAATTATTCGCCAGCGATTGCAAAAAAATCCCAATCAGCCCCAGTTAAAATTAATTTTGGCGAAATATGCCTACAATCAGGCAGGAATCGTGGGCATCTTAGATCAATTGGTAAAACAGCCCAACCTCAAACCCGCCGATTGGGAGACTATTGGCACAGCTTATTGGGAAAATACCCAATTTCGGAAAGCTGCGATCGCTTATACAAAAGCACCCAAAACTGCCCAAACTCTCTACAGGATAGGGCGCGGCTTACAAATAGGTGGACAAAGCCAAGAAAGAGAAAAAGCGATCGCCACCTACAAGCAATTAGTCCAGCAATTCCCCAAAGCCGAAGAAACGGGAACCGCATTGTTACGTTTGGCAGATATGGCTAAAACTCGCCAAGATGCCATACCATACCTCAATCAAGTCATTGCCCAATTCCCCGAACAAGCCCCCACCGCCCTAGCCACCAAAGCCAAAATTCTCGCAGGGCTGAATGATCAAAAATCGGCACAACAAGCCTGGGATTTACTACTAGGCAAGTATGGTGACTCTGATGAAGCGGCAGAATATCGCTGGAAAATTGCCCTAGATAAAGCCAAAGCCAGAGATTACGTCACAGCTTGGGAATGGGCGCAACCAATTACCACCAATAACCCGAACAGCATTTTGGCTCCCAGAGCCGGGTTTTGGGTAGGAAAATGGGCGGTTAGACTCGGCAAACAACAAGAAGCCAAATCAGCCTTTGAGTATGTAGTCAGCCAGTTTCCTCAGTCTTATTATGCCTGGCGATCGGCTAATATTCTGGGGCTGAATGTCGGCAACTTTAACAATGTCCGCGACCTCAACCCGGAAGTTGTGCCGCGCCTGCGCCCAATTCCCACCGCCGGTTCTGAGACCTTTAAAGAATTATATTTATTAGCTCAAGACCGTGATGCTTGGTTGCAATGGGAAACAGAATTTCTGAATAAAAAACAGCCATCAGTTGCCGAACAATTTACTGAAGGTTTGATGCGTCTAGCTAGGGGCGAAAATCTTTCGGGAATAGATATTATTTCTAAGTTGGAAGATAGAGAAACAGCCGCAGAAAAAGAACAATATCAAGCCTTAAGTAAACAAATCACTTACTGGCAAGCCCGCTATCCATTTCCTTATCTCAAAGAAATTGAAAAATGGTCGGCCGAACGTAAACTAAATCCCTTACTAGTTACAGGATTAATTCGTCAAGAATCACGATTTGAGCCGGAAATTAAATCAGTGGCTGGTGCTGTTGGACTGATGCAAGTGTTACCCAGCACTGGTCAATGGATTGCTTCAAAAAATAATTTAGATGGGAAAAACTTTGATTTAACAGTTCCCAATGACAACATTAGTGTGGGTACATTGTATTTGGATTATACTCATCAAAAGTATGGGAATAATTCATTGCTGGCTATAGCGAGTTACAATGCTGGCCCTGGTAATGTTTCTAAATGGTTGCAAACTTTACCCAAAGAAGACCCTGATGAATTTGTCGAAGAAATTCCCTTTGATGAAACTAAAAATTACGTCCGTCAAGTTTTTGGTAATTATTGGAATTATCTGCGACTTTACAACCCAGAAATTTCGGGCTTAGTAGCAAAATACTCCAAGGAACATCCAAAATTACCAAATCAATGATTTTGGTTTACTGTTTCAAACACAAACTGCGATCGCTCTGACTAACTTTAGGATTTTTCTGCAAATAATCATGTAACAAATCGCAACCCCGTCTCAGCAAATTTTCGAGTTTAATATCTGCTAAAGTCCGAAAAACTACCATTCCTTTACCGCTACCTGCTGCCAGAGTTTTACCATCTGGGCTAAAATTCACACTCGTTAATTCTTCTTTATCACCTTTGAGTGCAATAAGTAATCTACCATCTCGGTTCCAGAGTTTGAGTTTATCTTCACTGGCTGCTACCAACATTTTGCCATCAGGACTAAAACTCACACTAATGAAGCTATCACCGTCTCCCGAAATATCATTGAGTAGTTTACCGTCTCGACTCCAAATTTTAACTGTGCTATCAATACTTGCGGAAGCTAAAGTTTGACCATCACTAGACCAAGCCACACCATTCACCGGACGATTATGACCTTTTAAAGTTTTTTGTGGTTTGCCGTCCCGACTCCAAATCATCACTGTTTTATCGTCGCTGGCGGAGGCTAACAATTGACCATCAGGGCTAAAATCTACCCAATTTACAGCGTCTTGATGTCCTGTTAAAGTGTGCAGCAGTTTGCCATCCCGATTCCACAGCTTGACGGTTTGATCTTTACTCGCTGAGGCGATAACTTGACCATCGGGCGACCAAGCTACCGCCAATACTGTATCTTGATGACCTGTTAAAGTATGCAGCAGTTTACCGTCCCGACTCCACAACTTGACGGTTTTATCTTTACTACTTGAGGCAATATTTTGACCATCCCTTGACCAAGCCACCCCCCAAACTTGACCTTTGTGACCTGAGAAGGTACGTAAAATTTGCCCTTGCCTATTTAAGATTTTGACTGTGGAATCTCGACTGGCGGCGGCGATATTGCGGCTATCAGGGCTAAAACTGATACTGGTAATCCAGTCAGCTTGGTCGCTGTTGGGGTTACGTAACAGCACATCATCCCAGCGCCAAAGTTTCACAGTTTTGTCCCGACTCGCGGAAATCACAGTCCGGCTGTCAGAACTAAAACTCACACTGTTTACCCAATTGTTATGACCCCGGAGAGTTCCCAACAGTAAACCTGTGGGACTCCACAATTTCACGGTTTGGTCGAGACTAGCTGAGGCAATTGTATGACCGTTGGGACTAAAACTGACGCTGGTGATTTCTGCTGTGTGACCAGAAAAAGTTCTGATGAGTTGACCTTGGAGATTCCAGAGTTTAATTGTTTGGTCTAAACTGCCAGAAACAAGGGTTTTACTGTCGGGCGACCAAGCTAGACTTTTGACAGCATCATTATGTGCTGGCCAAGTTTTGAGTAATTTACCTTCCCGGTTCCAAAGTTTGATAGTTTGATCAGCACTGGCTGAAGCGAGAATTTGATTATCTGGCGACCAAGCTACATCTAAAACAGAACTTTGATGTCCGCTTAAGGTGCGGAGTAATTTCCCGTCACGACTCCATAATTTTACGGTGTTGTCAGTGCTGGCTGAGGCGATAACTTGCCCATCGGGACTGAAACTCACGCTATTCACTACAGCCGTATGACTTTTGAGGGTGTGGAGTAATTTGCCTTCCCGACTCCATAATCTCACGGTCATGTCTTGACTACCAGAGGCGATAATTTGCCCATCGGGACTAAAACTAACACTGTTAACTATATCTTCATGTCCCAACAGAGTTTTGAGTAAAGTACCATCAGCCCGCCAGAGTTTAATTGTATTATCGGCGCTACCGGAGACAATTAAGAAGCGATCTCGGCTAAATACAGCACTATTCACCCCTCCGGTATGACTTTCTAACCTGTTAACCTCCCTGACACCTGATACTGCTTGGTATAACGCCGTTTGCACTTGCTGTTGTGTGGAGGGGTCTACCCAAATAGCCTGTTCTAATTTTCTCCCGGCTTTGATTCCTTCTTTTAACGCATCGATACCTTTTTGGGATGCAAATAAAGCTTCACTAGAAACACTCAGGGTTTTAATTTCGCTATCTAAAACGCTAATGATGGAAATTGACAAGCCAACAATTGCTAAAAATGCTACCGATAAAGCAACTTTCAAAGAACGGTTTAACCTGGCTTCGTTCAGCCTTTGTTTTTCTTGGGCGGCTGCGAGTTGCGCTGTGAGTTCCTTTTCTTTCAGCACCGACCTTAATTGTTCAATTTCTAACTGACTTAATTCTTCACGCTTGCGTAATTCTCGTAATTCTGTAACTAAATCAAACCCTTGCGGGGGCGGAGATTCTGGGAGTCTAGCTTGTTGCTTTTTTTGGCGCAATTCACTTTTGAGGCGTTCAATTTCAAATTCACTTTGATCCACTTTGCGGCGTAATTGATCAAGTTTGGCTTGTAAACTTGATTCTTGTTCTTGCAAGTACCGAATCAAATCTACTAAGTAATCATGAATTAGTTGATAGCGTTCCGGTACATCAGGAAATAACACAACCAAACCAGAACTAACTAAAATATTCAAGACTAATTCTAATTTACCCGCATCTTCTAATTCAGCAATTTCTGTAGTTAATTCGGCACGGGTTTTAAAAGGTCTTTGATTAGTTTCATCTGTGAGTAAATATAAAACTAATAACGCGGCGCGTTCATTTTCGGGGCCGCAATCTTTGATTAGTTCTTTAATATACCGCTCAATCAGTTTGTTGGGGCGATATGGTTGATATTGGGCTAATGTATTAATCCGTTCATCTTGGAGTTGTGCGCCCACAACTTGTAATTCTATTGGTCGGACTTCGCCCAAATCTGCGGATAAATCTTCGACCAAAGCCTCGATTAACGCAGGTTCTAAACTCATCTGCGATCGCTCGGTTAATTTTTGAATAATTACCTTGGCATATTCAGGAGAAAAATTATTTAATTGATACCGAATATTTTTATCAAGAATATTATAATCAATCGCTTCTAAGGCGGCGAGATTTTTAAATTCCAACAAGCGATATAAATAATCTTCCCGGATGGAAAAGATGATTTTCACAAAGGAAACATTTAAACAATCTCGCAAAAATCTATCAAATTTTTGCCTCTCTGCTAACTTACTACAAGTAAAGAAAAATTCTTCAAATTGGTCAAAAATTAAAACTGTAATTAAATGTTTATTGGCATTTTCAGTTAATTTGGTCAAAATATCAGCCGTGGTGATGGGGATATGGGTATCAGATGCGCTGACTTCTATGACTTCTTCTCGCTGAATGTGAGACATCGCCGCCGTTAAAGCTTTCCCAAATTCACGCACCCAATCTGTGTAAACTTGAATCACTACAGGCACGGCAATTTGGTCGCCGACGGTACGATTTTGTAAGGCTGGGACTAACCCGGCGCTAACGGTGGAACTTTTACCGACACCAGACTGACCGTGAATAATCATTAATTTTTGGTCAGCGCGGCTAATTTTGCCAATTAAGTTATTAATATCGCCCTCTCGCCCGGAAGCCGCAATTTCTAAAGCGACGCTGCTGGTTCCCGAAGGTGACATCAAGGCGGGGTTAGTGGCTTGTCGTTGGGGTTGTAAGCGTCCCGCACCAATAAAAGCCCTAAAACCATATTGTTGTTCAACAGAACGCCGTTTTTGTCTGATAGTATAAGCTTCTGAATATCGCCCAGCCGCAAAGTAAAGCGATCGCAGTGTGCGTAATAAGCGAATATAACGATGGGCGTTATATTGATGGGCGCTATTTTCCAAAGCATTCGGTAGGGCTTTTGCAGCTTTTTCTAAATATTCGTTCGCAATTTTATGGTCGCCTAAACTTTGTTGGGCTTCGGCTAAAATTAAATAATAAATTTGTGCCAGTAACGAAGGGAATAAATATTGATGGGAAGCACCTTGTCTTTGAGCTTCTCCTAATTTTAATAAAGACACATGGGCTAAAATACTCGCCTGCATCCAACGCGACTGTTGTAAAGCAACTTGAGCTAAAAAACCATAGTCACAAGCAAGTTGAATTTGACTACCATAAATTTGATGCAGTTCTAAAGATTTTTGCGCTACAGTCTGTAATTCTGACCACTCTTCTAAATGTTCTAAAACTTCTGCAAGTTGACTAATAAATTCGGCAACAATATCAAATCGCTGCGCCAACTCTAAAACATTACATGATTGTTGTAAATAAGCTTTCGATTCATCCCAACAACGACGATTTTCAATTTGATTTTGTTCGGCGAGGCGGATATAACACAAACCCAAATAATAAAGTAATACACCTTGACGGACTAAGGGTGAAGTATGATTACTAAGAATATCTAATTCCGTAGTCCAAGTATTGGGAATGGTGGAGAGAGAATTTTCAGTATGGTTTTCTAAGGCTAATTGTTGCCAAACTTTTAAACTTTGTTGAAAATGAGTTAAGGCTCGCTGAATGCGATCGCCAACATAATTATCCAAGCCAAACACAAATTCTAAACTGGCGTATAATTCTGGTTCTAAAGTAATTCCGCGATGACGTAATTCCTGAATGGCAAAATGCAGTTCATCGTTATGTTCCCAGATTTGCTCTAAGGTAGAATATTGCTCATTACCAGAATTATCTTGATGTTGTGTCGGTAAAACTGTTGCAAATAACGAGTCAGTTTCTTGGCGTAAAAAATCTTGCAGTTGTGTAGTCGTCATTTCAAAGCGAATTGGTGTCGCCGCCCAACTCGCAAAATCTGGTGCTAACCGCACGACTTTTTGCAATATTTCATCATTCACCCAAAAAATCATCGGGAATAGGTGACGTTTGGGAAATTCATCCCGAATTTGATTAATTGAACTGAGTAAATCATCAATATGTTCTACCGATTCTAAACCCAAAATATTCAATGCAGATGGTTGCGGTTCATCAGTCCGCAACTGGATATGAATTGTGCTGTAAAGACTTCTCGCATTTTGGGGAATCACGAGTTTGTGGACTGGACTTGATGCAGATGCTTCTATTTGTTGGAGGATTTGCGTTTGTAAAACCCGATAGTTACAACAAACCAACACTACAGAAAATTGTCCCCGCGATAGGGAAATTGCTCTGCTTAAACTGCGTAAAGCCCGCTTGTTAGCTGATTTTATATCTGCTTGTGAATCTTCAACCATGATTGAAATTTTTGTGTCTCAGCGATAACTGGGTTGACAGCAAACCAAGCACCTCGATGGTCACGATATTCAAAGACAAATAAACTGCGTAAAAGAGCGTGATAGGCGATGTCACCACCAACTCTTTGCTGTTCTACCACCTGAAAAATTAGTTCCCATTCATGGGGGTCAATGGCGTGGGCGCGGTAGTCTCGTTGACGTTGAATTACTAGTTCTACACAGTCACGCTCAAAAGGTGGATCTTGTTCTCTTAAGCAGTCAAACAGCAACCCCAGTAAATCCCGGACATGACCACCGCTAATTAAGCACAATCGATCCAAAGTTTCCAGGTTATCAAATATCTCTGTAACTAAGCTTAAGCGATCGCTCACTTCAATGTCAGGAAAAGCTCTGGCTAAGACCATTTGTCGCATCAGTGATAGCCCTTGGTTAAATATTTCCCCAGAACGCAAACGTACAGGGATCATCGGTAAAACCTTGGGCGCAACCCCACCACCTAAACGATGTTGCAGTTCGGCACTATCATTAGAAAAAATTAAAGATAAAGGGATAGTGTAAACTAAGTGACAAGCTAGTTTACGTAATTGTTCGCCACGTTCAATAAATAAGTATTCTGGCAGCGATCGCCCCGATGGTAAAGGCCGAATTGCGACCCTATCCAAGTTATCAACAATGACCACTAGACCTTTCTTACCTTGATTTTTTAGTTCGTTGTTGGCGCGTTCTAGGAGTTCTTTATTGATGGACTGCAAAATATTTTGGGTACGCGGTTCGAGATAATCTCTTAACCGTCGCCGCAGTTGGGGACTTTCTTTGGTTTTGGCGGTGATTTTCGCTATCCCCACAGATAATTCTGCTTCTACACCAAAGTCAATTGGTGTTTGTAAAAAATCGACAACTTCTGTAAATAATTTCGTGAAGTAACTCGGCTTGAGGCGGATTTTTTTCGCTTCCAGACTTTCGCTCACTTGTCCTGCGATCGCCAGTAAAATATCTGTTACATCCACATCCGCCATTTCTAAGACATGGGTAGACTCAAAATAAACTACATGAAATTTCTGCTCTTCTAACTCGGCTTTCAACCGCAATAATTCCGTCGATTTACCACAACCCAAATGTCCCGTAAACAATTGACAAGTGGGAGTATCAGGAGAAATTCGCGTAATTGTCCGCAGCAGAGCCTCAATAATTTTGCCGCCCCGCACCGCCGCAAAATCGATATAATAACGGCGATCGCTTGCATCTCCCATGACCAGAGGGCGACTAGGATTGCAAGCCTGATAAAATCTTTCTAAATCTAAAGGCATAATTAATTTTATTTACTCTGGGAACAATCAGGGAGAGTGCAACCTGCTCAATAAATATATTTATCTTGATTAATTTATGTCGTGTGCAACTTTCTCTTAAACCTAACCCCCAACCCCTTCCCTACGTTCGCGCAGCGTGTCGCAGACAGGGAAGGGGAGCAAGACTCAAAGCCTCTCTCCGCGTCGGGGAGAGGTTTGGAGAGGGGTTTAAAAAATAAGTTGCACATCGTGTTAATTTAGGTATTTATACAATAAGAATTACTGAATAATCCGACTGTAATTAGGATTTTTTAAGTTAATTTATATTTATTTTTTTTATATCACATAGTCGCAGCAAATTGAGGTCAATCACACAAATTCCATCCGCGTTCATCCGCGTGCATCTGCGGTTAATTATTTTTTCCTGTACCTCACAGAGTCGATAACCACGATATATTTTTCTTCAATACAAATAGATCCCCGACTTCTTCAAGAATTCGGGGATCTGCTTTTCCATCGCATATTTTAATCAACAGTTGGATAAAACCAATCCCGTAAACATCAACTGCGCTTTTTCTGTAACTTTGTTAATCTATCTTTTAACACCAGTTCGCGTTTCGTGTCTTCTAGAGTATTGGCGATCGCAATTGCTCGTTCGTAAAAATTCTTGGCTGTGGCATAATTACCTAACCGCTCATAGAATGCAGCATAAGATTCAAATGATTTTAACTGTTCTGGCAGATTTTGTAATTCTTGGGCGATGACTAAACGTTCTTGGAGTAATTCAAAAGCGCGTTCATTGCGTCCGACAGAAGTATGCGCCTTGACTAAACCATCAATGGCGCGTAATTGAATATTGCGATCGCCATTCAGTCTCGCCAACCGCATTGCTAACCCATAAGCGCCGATGGTATCGGGATAATTCCCCGCCGCCAGATAAGCATCACCTAAATTATTCAGAGTGTTGGCTTCCCCAATCGGATCATTTTTTTGGCGGCGATAACTTAAAGCAGTTTCATAAAGTTTAATCGCCTTGTTATAATCACCCAGTCTGGCAGTAACTAAACCTAAATTGCTCAAAGAAAGTCCTTGTCCTTCGATATTGTTCACACCTTGAGCGATAGTTAATGCTTCTTGCACAGCTTTTCCGGCGGCGACAGTTTCCTCTTTTTGCAGAAGAATTGCGGCAATATTATTTAAGGCAAAAATTTGGGCTTGAAAATCTTTGCTATCCCGTGCGATCGCTAATCTTCGGCGTAAAGCGTCTTCCCCTTCTTTGTAACGCTCTTGTTGAATATAAGCTTTAGCTAGTAATTCATAAGTTAACCCGGTAGCTCTGACATCACCAATGGAATGATAAATCTCTAAAGCTTGTAAGCAAGAGTCAATAGTTTTTGCTGCATTACCTGAGCGATATTGCTGTTCACCAATCCGCAGCAAACTATCAGCTTCATCTCTGTCATATTGCCAACTCGAACTGTTTACAGGACGATGAAGTTGTTGAGTAATATCACTCGCATTGGCCACAATTGGAGTTAATAAAAAAGTCAACAGTAAAAAGAAAAAACTAAAAAATGGGAAATGATCACCCCGCCGCCCAGTAGTGATACCTTTAAGCAGCCAAAATTCGTAGCTTCTAGAATTTAAGGTGTGAGCAGATGGGAAAAAATGCCGTTGCTGCATAAAACTTACCTGTGGAAATTCGGCTTAAAGTATAAAGTTTCAGTAAAAGTTTTATTTTGTGCGGCAAGATTACCAACAGCACCAGCAATATTACGTAGTTGATGATAGAACTAAATCTTCTCCCAGGTATATAGAGCGGATGTCAGCAGGTAATTTAGCCTCTAGCATACGATAGCCTTCCTGGAGAAAATTGGCTACTTCGGCAGGGGCAATTCTTTCACCTTCCGCTTGCAAATAAGCTGCAATTCTGGTTTCACTCCAATGGAAAGTTTGTGCCATCAACACCATCAAACGTAAAATCGGGGGTAGCTGGTCTAAAGCTTTTTCTACATAACACCATAAAGGCGGCGAAGTGGCTTGCAGCGAATAATGAATGGCTTCCGTAGGCGGGAGTTCAATCTCGTTAATACAAAAAGCTGTGATGTTAATCAGCCAATTTTGTAAGGTTAAACCTTCTTGTCCGGGTTGGGGGTTTTCTAAATCCAGTCCGCCCAGTTCGTAATAGATATGTCGCCAAGTCAGGGCAAACAGATAATCTGCCTGGACAGGCGATCGCGCTGAATGTTGAATTAAAGTATATACAATCGGGCTGTAACGACAAAAAATCACCGTGAAATACTTGCCAGCCTCTGGATATCGTTGAAATAGACTCAGCAGTTCCTGGTCATTGTGATGAAACAGCGACTTAACTAGCGGGTGATTTGTTTCGGGAAAATGAGGAATTTGCATAAGCCTTTTCGCTAAGAGTTGTTAAGATTAATGTTTATAACAATAGCCCCAGAGTGCAAACCGTAAAATTTTCGTTTATGTCTGTTTGCTGTCCCAGATCAGACCACTTTAGTATTGATACACTAAAGACAAGGACTTAATATTAGTCTCTATCAATAAAAATAAAAGCGGCTCCCTTATACAATCTTCAATTTGTTCATGGTTATAGCAGCTAATGTAATGCAGTTTTTACTTGCCCCGTTGACTTTTGGCTCATTTTTACCATCCCTGCCTTTAGATAGTCTGTTTTCGACTCAAGGCATTATGGTCATGCTGCTGGCGGCTTATGCTGGGGCGATGTGGATGTTTCTCAGCAGTGCGCCCAAAGTTCACACAGTGATGGTGTCAGATTTGGAAATTGCTCGACAGTTGTACGAAGGGCTACTCGATTTACCAGCCGCAGAAGTGCCTCTGCACTACTACTACAACTATGAACAAACCATCGGCACAACGGCGATAGATCCTTTGTATATGTCCGCCAGTCCCAGTTGGTCGGGCAAAACAATGAACAATGCCAACGAAGGACTCTGGTATCAACTGAAAAAGAATACCCAGCTACACGTCATTACCGGAGCGAGTTTAGGCAGCAAAAATCAACAGCGTCACGTTTGTTTTGACCGTGACTGCTTGGAAATGATTTTATTGCGGGTAGAAACCCGTGGTTTAAAATTTAAAATTCGCAACCAAAAGCCTTTAAATTTCTTAATTAAAGACTATGAAGGGCGGATTATTGAACTCGCTGAAGTAGCGAATTAATTAGAGAAGTGAAAAATTGAGAAAAAATGTAGAGACGTAGTAATGCTATGTCTCTACATTTATTTTGGGTCACTGCAAAATAATAGTAAGTTTTTCAAGACTTTTTTGATTAATGTTAGTATTTGCACTACAGCCTTTACTCGTCTGTTGAGGTACAAATTTATCTGCGTCCATCTGCGGTTAATTATTCTTGCTTCCATTTGCTGAAGAGTGTCTTCAATTTGTTGCTGAAGGTCAGCATTTCGTTTCACAAATTTACAGAATGCTCACTTAAATTTCGGCGTTAAAACCAGAAGTCTCATTCTTCTTCTTGGTTCAAAGATTCGCGCAATTGAGCAATTACACTTTTGGCTGATAGAGCCTGAAAACTACCTCCACGGAAATCCGCTAAACTTTGTTGAGTATCCGCAGTAATTTCATCTCGATGTCAGCATTTCCTTTGCCAACTCAAGGGCTGCGATCGCTTGCTCACGTCTTACACTGGGAAAATGATCTAAAAACTCATCTATTGAATCACCTGCTTCAAGATAATCAAGCAGCGTTTTCATTGGCACACGAGTTCCGACAAAAACAGGCGTTCCTCCCATTATGTCAGGGTCACTATGAATAACACGCGCTGTGGCTGTCATATCAATTATTTAGTTGCAGTGATGTGTTTCAATATTTTAGCCTATACAACAACTAATCATCTGGGTGACAAGCTTCAAGGCGATCGCCAACAGCTATTTTACTCGTGTCAACTTCAAAATCTCCGGTTTCAATATCAATCGCTACAATTATGTCTGATTGCCTGCTTTAAGTTTAGAGCGTTCCACTCAGGATCGATTATCCGGATGATGTCATCTTCCAGCGCAGCAGCTAGGTTCAAGTGAAACTGCCCGTAGTGCATCAGTCCATTGTCTGGAAGTGCGAATATCTCAACGGCAACTTTCTTGGCAAGAAGTTCTTTTATATGCCTGTTGTTCTTGATGTTCGTAGTCTGAGATTTTCCCGGTGTCTTATATCCGCTCATCCGAGATGCAAGAGTGTCTTTAGTCTTCCCTACGTATTTCACTTGACCATCGCACACGAACGCGTATAGGACATTCTTCTGGCTGGAGTAGCAGCGTATCAGCTCGCATTTGAGCTTGCCATTTTCCATAAGCCAATGACCAGCAAGCTTAAATTCGATCGCTAGAAGTCTGTCCATGTAAGAACCTCCCTAATAGAAAATTCCTGTATAATCTTTTTTACTTAAGAATTACAGTAAATTCCTACCCGAATACACGGAAAAATTCTTATTCACATCTTTATTCAGAAATCAAACAGTAGATTTTTGTATGAGTTTAATCGAAAATAATTTAACGTAGGTTTTTAATACTCCACAGTCGGGCAGCAATGAGTAAAACGATTTAACGGCTAAGTTGCAGCCCAGTGTTAGGCGGCTCTAAACTTAGAGACGTATCAGACAGATTATAAACAACCAAAATGAGTTATCGTGACATTATTACCATAGAACCTGACAAACGAGGCGGCAAACCCTGTATTCGACGGATGCGAATCACTGTGTACGATGTTCTGGGTTGGTTAGCAGTCGGGATGTCTCATACTGAGATTCTGGAAGACTTTCCTGAGTTGACTGAAGCGGACATCAGGGCTTGCTTAGAGTTTGCTGCTGACAGAGAACACCGTCTTGTTGCTTCGGTAGGTGCTGGTTGAAGCTACTATTTGATCAAAATTTGAGCCGCAAGCTGACAACTCGATTAGCAGATATTTTCCCTGATTCCAGTCATGTGCAGTTTCATGCACTCCAAGAAAGGACTGACACTGAAATCTGGGAATTTGCTAAAAGGAATGATTTTTGCATTGTCACTCAAGATGCAGACTTTGTTGAGCGAAGCCGTTTATACGGTTCACCGCCCAAAGTAATATGGCTACGTTGCGGAAATGCGCCTACTAATTATATCGAAGCTCTAATTCGGTCTGGAGAGGAAGCCATTAAAGAACTTTTAAATAATCTTAATCTACATTGTCTAGAGCTTTACTAATTGGGAACGAAAAAGTTGTATCTGCCTTCAATTCAAATCAACTTGTGTTCAGTCATTAGTAAAGCTCATCACTGTTTAATTAACGATAATCTGGGGTTTGAATATTCCGTAGACGGGCAGCATCACGCATACCATAATCAGCGCGGGTAAAGCGATTTAATTGCTGTTCAAAAAACTCACGATTGGCTTGCAAATGTTTAGGATTAGGGTCATCTAAGGGATATAAAAGTGCAGTTCTTAGGGCTTGAATTACCGCAGAAGTAACGTTATACATTGAGCGTTGGAAACTAATACCCAACTGAATCAACATATCGTCTTCACCACGGCAATGTTGTTTGTAGTAATCAACAAGATATTGTGGTAAAAAGTGCAACATATCTTGCATTAATAATGTTGGTGGAATACCAGCAGTTCCCACAGGAAAGACATCGGCGTAGAGAATGCCGTAGTGGAAATCTTTTTGGTCATCAGGCACTTGTCCGGCTTGGGCGTTGTAAGATTTTGTGCCTCTAAAGGGGGCGGTGCGGTAGAATACAGCTTCTACGTAGGGTAATGCTGCTTCGTACAGCCAGGTGAAGCCTTTTGATTTGGGGATAATTTCGTAGCATTCGCCACGGATATAAACATGATGGTAAATGGGACGACCTGCGATCGCAAATATGCCATTGACCAAAAAGTTCATTGCGTCAGGTACACCCTTAAACCCACCTTCGTCGTAGATGTCGGACATTTCAAAGAATACCGGGGCCATGACTTCCCAGAACAAGCCGAGGTTAGAGTAGTAGGACATCTGGCGGCACTGTTCCAAAAACATATCAGGAAACAGTTTGTACAGTCCCAGCATTACGGGGTTGCCTTGGAAGTAAGCTTTAATTGCCCTGTCGGCGTTGGCTTTGTATTCTTCGGAGTCGAGATACGCATCAAATTGATTGACTGGCGCATACATGTGTCTATGCCAAAGCATTGCCCGCATACAAGCTTCCGCAAATTCCATGTTGATGCGATCGTGGAATAAGTGATGCAATAATTTTGGCATTTTCAAGGTTTCACCCTTTTCCATAAATGCCAAAAGTTCAGGATGGGCTGTTGCTTCACCACGCCAAATTCTTAAATCAGCAGTATCGCCAGCGTAATGATTATGCAGGTCTAAATACTCTTTGGGTAAGAAGTATTTAAAAAAGGCAAATGGCTCTAAAAATACCTGTTCAGCTATATATAATAAGTCACGCCAGTAAAAATCCATCGGGACAGCGTAAGCTTTATAAATCCCGATGATTTGCATTAAGTTTTCTGGCGTGTCTGGTAACATTGAACCGCCAGCTTCTAAACGATGAATTACTTCCGCAAATTCATGGCGAGAAGGTGGAATTTTAGTTGTCACAGGTTTTTCTGGAGTTTGTACCATATTGGTTCCTGGATATTAAATGTATTTTTAGACAGTAGAAATATCGGTTGTTTGTAATTGCTGCTGACGTATTTTTAAAGCATGAAAAATACTCAAAACATCATACGTCCAAACTGGCAATATTAACGTCATCGCAATTTCTTCGATGCTGTAAATAGTTCCGGCAATACAAGTTAGCCATAAAGTTATGCCAGCGTAGTTAAATCCAAACAATGCCACAATGGCAATAAATAATGTAATTCCCCAAAACTTAGCTGAGTAAGTGTGATAGCTGGCGGGTTTACCATATTTAATTAAGTTCACTATCCACCACACAATTTGAGCAAAAATCACCATCAATAAAGGAAGGTAATAAGCTATCAAAATATCTTGGTATCCCAGCCAAGCACTTAAAAAGATACAACTAAAAAGGCAGGTATCAGCCCAGCTATCAGCTTGTCGCAATTTGGCATTGCTAACACCAAGTCGCCGGGCAATAATGCCATCAAAAATGTCGGAAAGAAAAGCAGCAGTAAAACCTACTAAAAACCAAATACTCGTATCACCATCCCAAGCATCCCACAGGAGGAAGGGTGCTATTAAAAAGCGGAACATTACAAGACCACTGGGAATTAAGGTGAGATTCATATTTTCTCCTGTATCGGTTGCGTAATTCTCTTTTTACTTCAACGCAACCTGAGAAATTACGGTTTTTTCCGCAGGGGTAATTGCTGCTACCATTGCTGTGGTTGTGGTTTCACTCCAACGCACTAACCAAGTAGGTTGGACTCCTAAAAAGATGATGAGGACTGCCAAAATTAAGGCTGGTACTTTCTCAGACCACAAAACTTTGGGATAGTAGGCTAAATCATTGTCGAGTCTACCAAAACAGGTGCGGTTCAGCAGGATGACGAAATATACCGCCGTTAAACCACTGGCGACAACGCATAATATTGTCGGAATGGGGAAAACAGAGAAACTGCCCTGAAAGACGATAAATTCAGCGATAAATCCTGTTAAACCGGGAATACCAGCACTAGCCATGCCACTTAATACAAGTAAGGCACTAATTAAAGGTATGCCACGAATTGGACTCATTAAACCGTTGAGTTTGTCTAACTCGCGTGTGCCGGCTTTGGCTTCCACGACTCCTACCAAATGGAAGAGAATGGCGAGGATGATGCCGTGGCTAAACATTTGGGAAACTGCACCAACTAAGGCGAGGGAGGTACTAGCAGCACTGGCAAGCAATACATAGCCCATGTGACCGATAGAACTGTATGCTACCATTCGCTTGATATCTTTTTGGGCGATCGCTACTACTGCCCCATATATCGCGCTAATTGCCCCCCAAATTGCCAAGGTTGGGGCAACAGTACTCCAAGCGTTGGGGAACATCCCCATGCCAAACCGCAATAAACCGTATGTTCCCAACTTTGCCAATACACCACCTAACAAAATGGCGATGGGTGCGGAAGCTTCCACATAAGCATCAGGTAGCCAAGTGTGGAAGGGAACTAGAGGAATTTTGATGCCAAAACCAATGATGATTCCTGCTAGTAACAGCAGTTGCAGTCCAGCAGAGAGGGTTTGAGTGGAGACAGCATCAAAGGCAAAGCTTGTGGAACCTGTCAGCCACACCATACCTAAGAAGGTGGCTAAAATTAATGCGCCGGAAACCGCAGTGTAAATTAAAAATTTAATGCCAGCGTAAGCCCGTTTTTCACCGCCCCAAATTGAAATTAATAAATAAAAGGGAATTAATTCTAATTCGTAGAACAGGAAAAACAACAGTAAGTTTTCTGCCAAAAAAGCACCAGCAACGCCGCCACTTACTAACAAAATCATTGAGTAAAATAGGCGGGGTCTTTCTGTATCTTTGCTGCTGCTGTAAATAGCAATCCAAGTCAGGAGGCTATTCAAAATCAACATTAATATTGATAGCCCATCCACCCCTAATTGATAACTTAAACCAAGGGTTTCGTTCCAAGGTAGATATTCTTGAAACTGCATTCCTGGAGTAGTTAAATCAAATTTAAACAGGATGAACAAATTCCACAGCAGAATTAAACCGGATAAGGTGAGGGATACCAAGCGCAAGCGATTTGGTTGGATGGCATTGTTAGGCCAAAACCCAATAATTACGGAAGCGATAATTGGTGCCCAAATTAAAACACTTAGCATGGGAGTTTTTAACCGCCGATGAACGCAGATGAACGCAGATGATTAACCAGTTAAAACATTAACTCTAGAAACTGTACGCCCCAGTATGGCCATGTCACCCAAGCGCCTAAAAGACCAACGCCTAAAAGGACTGTGAAGGCGTAAGTTTGGGTTTGTCCAGAGGTGCTATATTTCAAGCCTTCGCCACCGAGGAGGGAGAACAACCCAACAAAGTTAACAATGCCATCTACTACGAAGCGGTCAACCATATCAGCAAATTTTGCCAATTGGGCAACGCTGAAAATGATGGTTAGGCGGTAGAGTTTGGGGGTGTAAAAGTCGTAAGCCAACAAGTCTTGCAAACCTTTCCAAGGTAGGCGGACTGGTTTGGGAATGTTGCCAAGATAAATTACGCCACCGACGCTACAACCAAAAATACTCGACCAAATTAGTAGGAGTGCAACATCTTTATTGAGGCTTGCCCAGTCGGGTAAAAGTGATAAGCTTTGCAACACTAAAGGTAAATGGAGGACAAATCCGAATAAAATCACCATTGGCAATACCATCGGCCAGTGAACTTCTGGCGATCGCTCACTCATTTGCTTAGGTTTACCACCAAAAATCAAGCCAAATTCTCTAGCTAAACTAACGGCTGTCAATGCGTTAACTGCTATAACTATCCCAACTAGCCAAGGTTGAGTTTCCCATAACCCATCGGCTAATTTCATCAATGCCCAGAAACTACCAAGGGGTGGAAACCCAATTAATCCTAATGTGCCGATAATAAACGCTAAACCAGAGATGGGACGACGTGACCATAAACCACCTAGTTGGGTGACATCCTGGCTGATGCTATTCCAAATCACGCCGCCAGTACTCATTACTAACAAGGCAGCAGATAAGGCATGGGTAAGTACTAATAACAGTGCAGCATCATCTTGCTGTGTGCCTACAGCGATGAACACTAAGCCCATGTAAGCACTCACAGAATAAGATTGGCAGCGTTTCACGTCAATTTGTGCGATCGCAATTAACGAAGCACCAATAGCTGTTACTGCCCCAATCGCTACCATCACAGTAGAAACTAGGGGTGATAAAGTTAACACGGGTTGCAGTTTAATCAGTACCCATGCACCACTGGCTACAACTACCGAGTTCCGCAAAATTGTACTGGGAACAGGGCCTTCCATCGCTTCATCTAACCACAAGTGCAGGGGGAATTGGGCGCATTTACCCATCGGCCCGGCAATTAAGGCTAAACCCACTAAACTAATTACTGTCGGGTCAACTTCCGCAGTTTTCGCCCATACAGCCAGTTCGTTGTAATCCCAAGTTCCCGCCAGAGGCCATAAACCTAAAACCCCAATCAGCAGAAACAAGTCTCCTACCCGTTTGGTTAAGAAAGCGTCTCTCGCACCTGTTACCACCAAGGGTTGACTAAACCATAAACCTACTAACAAGTAGGTTCCCAAGGTGAGGACTTCGAGGATTACATAACTAAAGAACAAGTTATTACATAAGGCAAGGGCGCACAATCCCGCTTCAAATAGTCCTAATAAAGAATAGAAGCGTCCCCAACCCCAATCCATTTCCATGTAACCAATAGCGTAAATCTGTGCTAACAAATTTAAACCACTGATTACTACTAACGCGCCCACACTAATTGACGAAAGTTCAACAGCAATGGTCAAATCTAAACCTGCTGTTGATAGCCAATGAATAAATACTTCTTGGGGTGGATGATTCCAAGTTGCTTGTAAGGCGATCGCACTATGGACAAACGCCAAAAATGTCATTACTAAATTTACATAACCTGCTGGCCTTGGCCCAGTTTTGCGGATGATCCCCGGCGACCAAGGTACGGCTAAAAGCCCACCAATTAAGGCATATAAAGGAACTAGCCAAACAGTCTCTAGTAGAAACTGAGCCATGAAAATACCCCTAGATTTAAACAGAAATTAGTGTTTTGGCACCAAATTGCTTTGATCCCGCCACTATGCACTATTCAAAAACGCAAGTTTATATTTGCTTAATTTTGTTAGATTAAGCTTACCGTTATCTGAGGCAAAAGGGAATTAGTTGATTAGATAAATCAGCGATAATTACTCTAATTAATTCTTATATATCTATGGATTGAATTAATAGATGATAACTATTAATTTATGTCTATGGTTTTCTATACATAAACCAATATATAGGAATACGGTTTGATTCCTGAATCTAGTTGTGTAAGCTGGGAGTAGGGAATGGGGAGTAGGGAGTAGGGAAGACGGCTGATCTGGCTGTACTGATTTTTTTCAGAAATCAAATATGAGTCCTATAGTAATTATTACTCATTTCCTGGGATAAAACTAGTTTGTGTATAAAAAAATACAAATATAAACAACTTTTTCACCTACTTTTCACACTTCAGACTTCTTTTCCCCAATTCGCAAACCCATAATAATTAAGTCCCGTTCGACCCCATCTAGTTCTGCTACTTGCGGTAAATATCCCCAACGTTGAAAACCTAGTGTTTCAAACAGCTTGAGGCTGGGGTGATTATGGGCGAAGATAAAGCCTAAGAGCGTTTTTAAACCTAAATTGGGGCTTTCGGAAATTGCAAGGCTTAACAGTCGTCGTCCCAAACCGCAATGATGAAAAGTTGGGGCGATATAAATACTAATTTCGGCAGTAGCTTGATACGCTGGGCGACCGTAAAATGATTGGAAACTCAGCCAGCCAGCAATTTTGCCTTCTTGTTCAATTACCCACAAAGGGCGAAAATGAGGCGATCGCCCATGAAACCAAGTGCGGCGACTTTCCACAGATACAGGTTCTAAATCAGCAGTAGCGAGACGGCTAGGAATTGCCGCATTATAAATAGCTACGATCGCAGGTAAATCAGCTTCAGTCGCATGGCGGATAGTCATCGCTACCGTGTCGGAAAGGATATTGTAGAAAATATTCAAAAATCATACAGTGTTCATCGAAAGAATTCTATGCCTGATTTAGTACTAGTTGGTGGTGGTCATAGTCATGCGATCGCCCTCAAAATGTTTGGGATGAAACCACTACCAGGAGTACGTTTAACTTTAATTACCCCAGCATTAGACACACCTTATTCAGGAATGTTACCCGGACACATTGCTGGATTATATAGTTACGATGAGTGCCACATTAATTTGTCAAGATTAGCTGACTTTGCCCATACACATTTATATATAGACCGAGCCATTGGTTTAGATTTAGAAAATCGTCAAGTAATTTGTGCTAATCGTCCGCCGGTAAATTTTGATGTACTGTCTATTGATATTGGCAGCACCCCCGCGACAATCTCTGTACCAGGTGCAGCCGAATACGCTATTGCAGCTAAACCAGTAGCCAAACTCCTAGACTGTTGGTATAAACTACTGCAAAACGTTCACGAAAATCCTCAGCAGCAACTCAAAATAGCAATTGTCGGTGGTGGTGTGGGTGGCGTAGAATTAGCACTCGCAATGCAAGCACATTTACAGCAAATCTTGATTGCGAACCAGCAACCAGTTCAAAATCTGGAAGTTCATTTATTTCATCGCCATCAGAAAATTTTGCCGCATAATCATCACTCAGTGCAGCGTCAAGTAAAACAAGTTTTAACTCGTCGAGGTATTAAGCTGCATCTAGGCGAGTCTGTTTCTCAGATTACACAGATAAATCAAGAATTATTAGCAGTCAAATCTGAATCGCGGCTAGTGGTAGAGTGTGACAAAGTTTTTTGGGTAACACAAGCCGCAGCAGCAGACTGGTTAAAAACTACCGGACTCGGAACTGATTCACAAGGCTTTATTTTAGTTAACGACACCTTGCAATCTCAAACCCATCCGCAGGTATTTGCTGCTGGTGATATTGCCACAATGGTAAATCATCCACGTCCCAAAGCTGGTGTATTTGCAGTGCGTCAAGGTAAGCCGTTATTTGAAAACTTGCAACGAATGATTTTAGGCAAACCGCCCAAAGCTTACATCCCACAGCAACAATACTTAAGTTTAATTGGGACAGGCGACAAAAGAGCGATCGCGACCAAAGGCGCATTCACCTTACCACCCCAACCTTTACTATGGTGCTGGAAAGATTGGATTGACCGCCGCTTTATGCAAATTTTGAGTGTGTAAGCGCAACACAGAGTAAGATATTATGAACTATAACTTTCTCGTTGACCCCAACAGTTAGCAAATTCATCTGCTTTTTATATCTGCATTCTTAAAAAATGTATTGATTAACACTTTGACCAGTTACATTTGCATGGTCAAATGAAAATGATTTAATAATTAAGTTTTTGACATTTCTCATAACTGTATAACTATTGACTAATGAACACTGCCTTTATTCGTACCACAGCATTACTACCCATTTTTGCTTTATTTTTCACTGCCTGTAGTAGCTCTACCATTAGCACAAATCCGGCAAATAATAATGCAACTCCACAAACATCAACAGTTATTCCTATAGGGATTGCTGTAGCCCAAACCAGTAATGTTGCTTTACTTGGACAAGAACAAGTTGCTGGCGCGAAAATTGCCGAAAAATATTTTAACGATCAGGGTGGAATTAATGGTACACCTATTAAATTAGTCTTTCAAGATACTGCTGGCGATGAAGCTGGTACAATTAACGCCTTTCAAGCATTAATTAATAAAGATAAAGTTGTGGGGATTGTCGGCCCGACTTTATCACAACAAGCCTTTAGTGCTAATCCCATTGCTGAACGGGCTAAAATTCCTGTACTTGCACCCTCAAATACAGCTAAGGGTATTCCAGAAATAGGTGATTATATTGCGCGTGTTTCGGCACCAGTTTCTGTAGTAGCACCAAACTCAATTAAAGCTGCGCTCAAGCTAAATCCTAACATTAAAAAAGTTGCTGTTTTCTTCGCGCAAAATGACGCATTTAGCAAATCAGAAACCGAAATTTTTCAGCAAACAGTTAAAGAACAGAATTTAGAACTAGTTACAGTCCAAAAATTCCAAACTAGCGATACAGATTTCCAAAGTCAAGCCACCAATGCAATTAACCTCAAACCAGACTTAGTAATTATTTCTGGGTTAGCTGCTGATGGTGGTAACTTAGTTAGACAACTGCGAGAATTAGGTTATAAAGGCTTAATTGTTGGTGGTAATGGTCTGAATACATCTAATATATTTCCAGTTTGTAAGGCACTTTGTGATGGTGTATTAATTGCTCAAGCATACAGTCCAGAACATCCTGGCGAAATTAATACTAAATTTCGTCAAGCATATCTAGACCAATTTAAAAAAGAACCACCACAATTTAGCGCCCAAGCATTTGCCGCAGTTCAGGTATATGTAGAAGCCCTAAAATCTTTAGATCAAAAAAGTAAAGTTAATAAGTTAGAATTACCAGCATTGCGGACTGAATTGAACAAACAGCTACTGACTGGTAAATACAATACACCCCTCGGAGAAATTGCTTTTACACCCATAGGAGAAATAGTACAAAAAGATTTTTACGTAGCTCAAATCAAAATGGAAGCAGATGGTAGTAAAGGTAAGTTTACATTTTTGAAATAGTAGCTAAATGGATATTAGTCTGTTTTTTCAGCAATTGTTAAATGGGTTATCTATCGGCAGTGTCTACGCGATTTTTGCTTTAGGATATACCCTGGTTTATTCGATTTTAGGCATCATTAATTTAGCTCATGGTGCAATTTTTACCCTTGGCGCGTATTTCACCTACGCACTCATGGGTGGAACTTTTGGGTTTAACGGCTTGCTGGCGAATCTGACCCTACCTGTACAATTACCATTTGCCATATCCTTAACTATTGGCAGTAGCCTAGCCGGCTTGGTAGGAGTTGTAATGGAACGTGTTGCTTTTTTACCTTTACGCCGCCAAGGATCTGACCCTTTATTAACAGTTGTTTCTAGTTTAGGTGTTGCAGTCGTAATTGTTAACTTAATTCAGTATTTAGTAGGTGCAGAAAGTTATACATATCCCGCTAATACTTTTGGTAATTTACCACCTGCAATTAACTTCGGCACTGTCGAAAAACCAATTCCCATTCGCACTGTGCAGATATTAATTTTTGTGGTGTCAATGGTAATTGTGGCAATTCTTACCTATTTTATTAATCGAACTAAATATGGTAAGGCTATGCAAGCGATCGCCGAAGATGCAACTACAGCTAGTTTACTAGGAATTAACAGCGATCGCTTTATTGTTTTGACATTTTTCATCAGCAGTTTCTTAGCCGGATTAGCCGGAACATTGGTAGCATCCAGCGTGAGTATTGCAGGGCCATACTTTGGGATCGCCTTTGGTTTGCGGGGTTTAGCCGTGATAGTATTGGGTGGTTTGGGTAGTATTCCTGGTGCAGTTTTAGGAGGATTACTCATCGGCTTAGTAGAAGCTTTTGTCCCCGCCGAATACTCTGGTTACAAAGATGCTGTAGCATTTGGCATATTGTTTATCATGCTATTAGTTAGACCTCAAGGTTTACTTGGTCGGCGGTTCGTTCAGAAAGTCTAATAAATTCTGCATTCTGACAATTTATGGCTGAATTTTTTTCAACTTATGGTTCACTAATTGTCTCAATGGTGCTAGGAGCATTATTAGGACTTTCTTTGTACCTACCTTTAATGACTGGACAATTATCTTTAGCCAGTCCAGGATTTTATGCTTTAGGTGGATATATTGCAGCGATTTTATCCACAAAAGTATTTACATCCAGTAGTAATTTATTTCCCCTACATTTACTTTTATTGGAAATGTTAATCGCTGGCTTGGTGTCCGGGATACTAGGTTTACTAGTAGGTATTCCAGCATTAAGGTTACGGGGAATTTATCTAGCGATCGCCACCATTGCTTTTGTTGAAGTTCTGCGAGTTCTATCGTTAAATTTAGAAATTACAGGCGGTGCTGTCGGGATTTTTGGTATACCCCAACCCTTCCAAACACAAATCGAATACCTCTGGATTGCGTTACCATTGCTCTTGATTAGTATGGTATTGTTTTATCGCTTAGAAAGAGTCAGAGTTGGTAGAGCATTTACAGCCATCCGCGAAGATGAATTGGCCGCCGGTGCAATGGGAATTAACCCAACTTATTACAAAGTCTTAGCCTTTACTTTGGGGGCAATTCTAGCTGGTATTGTAGGCGCAATTAGCGCCCATTTTCTCAACACTTGGAATGCGCGTCAAGGTACTTTTGATGCCAGTATTATTTATTTAACTTTTGTCTTAATTGGTGGTTCCAGAACTTTTTTAGGTTCAGTTGTAGGTGGTATGGTATTTACAGCCCTACCAGAAGTTTTACGCGGTATCGCCGACTCAGGTATTTTTCCTGGTTGGTTAAGTTGGTTAGCCCAATTCCTCCGAGATGGTAGATTAATTATTTTTGGTTTACTCATAGTCATAGGTACTATCTTTTTTCCTCAAGGTTTAGTCACACCCGATATTTTTAAAATGGGTAAAGTAAAAAAATAATTTAAATATAAATATGTCTGAAATTAATTCCTCAGATAACAGTAAATGTATATTAGAAGTAAACTCACTCACGCGCCGCTTTGGTGGTTTAATTGCAGTAAATAATGTCTCTTTTAAAGTTAATCAACATGAAATTTTTGGCTTAATTGGCCCTAATGGTGCAGGAAAAACAACTTTATTTAATTTAATTACAGCCCTGATTCCACCTTCTGAGGGTGGATTGATTTATCAAGGTCAAGAAATTGCTCAACTGCGACCCCATCAAATTGCAGCTTTAGGTATTGCGAGAACCTTTCAGAATATTCGCTTATTTGGCGAATTATCAGCCTTAGAAAATGTTATCATTGCCCGACATTTACATACTAAAAGTAATATGATTAGAGGAGTTTTGGGACTACCACCCGCTCCTACTGAAGAAAATCAAAGTAAGCAAAAAGCTTTAGAATTATTAGAATTAGTTGGGTTGAGCGATCGCACAGCAGAAAAAGCTAAAAATTTCCCTTATGGTGATCAACGTCGTTTAGAAATTGCCCGTGCTTTAGCCTTAGAACCACAAATCTTGCTTTTAGACGAACCAGCAGCCGGGATGAACCCCAGTGAAAAACAGCAACTGAGCGAATTTATCCGCAATATCCGCGATCGCTTCAACTTAACGATCATTCTGATTGAACACCACGTACCATTAGTCATGGGTTTGTGCGATCGGATTGCTGTATTAGATTTTGGTCAATTAATTGCTTTGGGTGAACCGGCTGTAGTCAGAAATAATCCAGCAGTCATCGAGGCTTATTTAGGAAATGAATAACATTAGTTGGCATAGCCACCCAACTCAGTTACTTGAATTGAGGTGACTAAGATTTGCCAAAAACTAAATATATAGGACTCATATTTGATTTCTGAAAAAATCAGTACACTCAGATCAGGCTTCTTTCCTACTCCCGACTCCCCATTTCCTATTCCCTACCTACACAAATAAATTCAGAAATCAAACCGGATTCCTATATATATAGGACTTACGCAATAACCCTCTCAAATCCTCTTAACTTCGTGTCCTTTGCGCTCTTTGCGGTTCGTTTTTTCATGATTTTGCGTAAGTCCTGATATAGTTTTGCAGTTGGAATAACTCACACTGCGGTTTTCTTCAACAAAGGATAACCCAGATTTTCTCGCTGTTCTACATATAGTTGTGCGACTTTTCGCGCCAAATGACGAATCCTCGCAATATAGCGAGTTCTTTCCGTTACCGAAATTACTCCTCTCGCATCCAGCAAATTGAAAGTATGCGAACACTTCATCACATAATCCAAGCTTGGTAAGACTAACCCACGTTCTGTTAACTGATTAGCTTCCTGCTCATACAAATTAAACAGTGTGAGCAGCATCTCAGGATTTGATGCTTCAAAGTTGTAAGTACTCTGCTCAATCTCATTTTGCAAGAAAACATCCCCATAAGTAATGTCATCTGTCCATTGAAGCTTGACAATTGCTTCCACTTGCTGGAGATACATCGCTAACCGCTCTAATCCATAAGTAATTTCAATTGATACAGGCTTACAGTCTATACCGCCGCACTGTTGGAAGTAGGTAAATTGAGTAATTTCCATTCCATCTAACCAGACTTCCCAGCCAGTTCCCCAAGCACCTACCGTTGCATCTTCCCAATTGTCTTCCACAAACCGAACATCATGATCTTCAGGGCGAATACCCAAAGCCCTCAAAGAATCAAGATAAATCTCTTGAATGTTATCTGGTGAAGGCTTAATTAAAACTTGGTACTGATAATAATGTTGGAAACGGTTAGGGTTTTCGCCGTAACGACCATCTGTGGGGCGGCGACATGGTTCAATATAAGCCACAGCCCAAGGTTCTGGCCCCAACGCCCTTAAAAATGTATGGGGATTCTTAGTACCAGCACCCTTCTCGATGTCATAAGGCTGGGCGATCAAGCAACCGCGATCGCTCCAAAATTGATGTAGTGTAGCTATTACTGACTGAAAATTCACGCTCTACCCTTCCTTTCTCTGTACAGTGCATTCACTATTGTGGACTAGAAAGCCTATGAGTAGAGAGTTCCAAGGAGAGAGAAAAATTTTTTTAGAGAAGAGGTTGACAGTGAGGGGAAGGTTAGTTATATTGGATAAGTGCCTGAGAGAGGGGGCGCTGCAAAGCGAAGCTCGCTCGAAGGGAACCGAACCATGAAAAGAT
>NZ_JACJQW010000028.1:0-116688 GCF_014696905.1 Nostoc sp. FACHB-190 | reverse complement strand
AATTAGTGACAGTTGTTTGATAACTGATAACTGCTCACTGTTCACTGTCTTTCCTGGTGCCTATGGCGCGGTGGAACCACACTGATACATCCCGAACTCAGAGGTGAAACGCTGCTGCGGCTACGATAGTTGGAGGGTCGCCTCCTGCCACAATTGCTCGGCGCCAGGTCTCTTTTTCTTCAAAAAAGCCCCCTTTCTTAAGAAAGGGGGCTTTTTTGTTTATGAATCTATAAGCTAAACGATCGCCATTTTCATAACTACACTTTAATAGGAGTCTCGGCTTTTTGTCGCAGTCCAGTTGCAATCATCCACTTGCCATTGGAAGGTGCTAGGGTAACGCCGCGACGTATTGGTTTAACGCTAGAGTCGTCTACTAATGCTAAATCTATATGGGATAGTACAGTTGCTAGTACCAGTTTCATTTCAAATAAGGCAAATGCCATACCTAAGCAACGACGATTACTTCCACCAAAAGGTAAATATTCATATAAAGAATATTGCCTTTCTAAAAATCTTTCTGGTTTGAACTGTTGTGGTTCTGCATACAAATCTGAACGGCGATGAGTTAAATAAATACAACCTACGAGTAATGTTCCTGGGTCAAATTGACGATTCATGATTTCTATAGGTTGTTTCACAATCCGGGGGATAGTAATCATCGCAATGGGATAAATCCGTAAAGTTTCTTGGCAAACTGCTGTTAGATAAGGTAGACGAGTAATTTCTTCTAAAGCTGCATTGTTTCCGAAACTATCTAACTCAGATAAAAGCTTTTCACGTATTTGTGGTTGGCGATGAATCCAGTACAATGCCCAAGTTAAGGCTGAGGCTGTGGTTTCATGACCAGCAACTAGCAGAGTCATCAACTCATCACGTAACTCTACATCGGTCATAGGTTCGCCGTTTTCATCTCGCGCTGACATCATTAAAGATAAAATGTCGTTCCCAGAGGATTCGGGATGATTTCTGCGTTCTTGAATCTCTGCATACAGTAGTTGGTCAATTTGTTCTCTTTGACGCAAAAAAATGCCCCAAGGACTCCATGAACCTAAATCTACTTGCATTATTGGCAAAAAAGATATTGTGGCACGTAAATTAGAACCACTTAAATCTAGTATGGAAGCCAAGAGTTTTTGTAATTGAGTATAACGTTCTCCTTCAGTTATTCCGAATACAGCTTGCAAAATCACTCTCAGAGAGATTTCTTGCATAGAATCGCGGACAGAAAATGCTTGGTCAAATTTCCATTGACTGATGACTTCTTTGGTAATGTCGGCGATGATATTACCGTAGGCTTTCATCCGATCGCCATGAAAAGGCGGCGTTAATAACTTACGCTGGCGTTGGTGAGATGTACCAGATAGTAATATTAAAGAATTTTCGCCCAACAAAGGCTGCAAAACTTGAGCAGAACCTCTAGAATCTAAATTACTGAGGTTTTCTGTAAATAATTGTTGAATTGCTTGTGGATGACTTAAAAACACCATTGGCTGTTTGTTGGTTAGCCATAATGTAAAACAGTCACCATGTACTTTGGCAGAATTTTCCATTAATTGCAATGGCTGATAAATCCATTGTAATAACTGCATGAATTTGGGGATTTTGGGACTGTCAGGGAGTTGCATCACTAATATTCCTGGTACTGCTATTTTCACTAACTTAAGAACGGTATTAATTACCGGACTATTTCTTCCTGAAATCTATCTATAGGTGATTTATTGCTAGAAATAATACAACTAAACTAGCAAGTTGATATGATTTTTTATACTAATTTCCATGTTTGATATTTATATTATCGACTTGTTTTTGATTGGACTAGTTTTACTGGTAGT
This sequence comes from Nostoc sp. FACHB-190, assembly GCF_014696905.1. Classification (NCBI taxonomy): domain Bacteria; kingdom Bacillati; phylum Cyanobacteriota; class Cyanophyceae; order Nostocales; family Nostocaceae; genus Nostoc; species Nostoc sp. FACHB-190. The sequence continues at coordinate 114,856 of NZ_JACJQW010000028.1, read as the reverse complement.
TACATTAGCATCTGGTTGGATTACCCGCTTACCTTTATCTTTTGCACTTATCTATCTATTGGTTGGGATTTTTCTTGGCCCTTATGGTTTAGGTTTAATTCAATTACGTCGAGATGATGTATTCAACGCGGAATTACTAGAAAGGTTGACAGAATTTGTTGTGATTATTTCGGTGTTTAGTTGTGGATTAAAAATCATTAGTCCACTAAATTTGCGAGTTTGGGGAATTACATCTCGCCTGATTGGAATATTAATGCCAATTTCAATTTTTAGCTTGGCGGCTGTGGGCAAATTATTTTTAGGGATGAATTGGGGAGAAGCTATCTTACTAGGAGCTATTTTAGCACCTACTGACCCTGTATTAGCTTCAGAAGTACAACTTACTGATACTAATGATAGAGATGAGTTACGTTTTGGTTTAACTTCCGAAGGTGGTTTAAATGATGCCTTAGCTTTTCCCTTTGTTTATTTTGGTATTTATGCTTTAAAAGATGATAACTGGAACAATTGGTTTAAACAATGGATAGTGATAGATATATTTTGGGCGATCGCAGCAGCAATATTCATGGGGATTTTAGTTCCTAAAATTATAGTCTGGTTCGATCAACATATTCAAAAGCGTCGTTCGGCTGACAAATTAATGGAAGATTTTGTTGGCATTAGTATCATTTTGCTGACTTATTCTTTAACAGAATTTGTTAATGGCTATGGTTTTCTGGCAGTATTTGTTGCTGGCTTAGTAGTACAACGCAGTTATCACAATCCAGAAAAACCATTAGCTCAATTAGAATTTATCGAGCAATTAGAAAAGCTGTTAGAAGTTGGCACAATTTTATTATTAGGCTCAATTCTACTATTCAAGCCTATGGTTGATTATGCTTGGCAATCTTTAGTTGTAATTATTTTCTTGTTCTTCTTGATCCGACCTTTAGGTGCGTGGATCAGCACAATTAGTAAACATCCATTGAGTTCCCATCGCTATTATCTACATCCTGGAACTCGTTGGCTGTTTGGTTGGTTTGGAATTCGTGGAGTTGGTTCCCTCTATTATCTGGCTTATGCTTTTGGCAATGGTCTAAAGGGAGAAGTTGCTGAACAAATTGCCTGGATAACCTATACAACTATCGTGGTATCAGTGATTCTACATGGCATTAGTGCAACTCCTTTAATGAATTGGTATGAGGCTCATATTGCTAAACAGACAAAACCGCTACCTGCTTCTACCATTGATGAATTTGAGTAAAGAAGGACATCACATAGTTTGCTTGGTAAATTACATGGTTTCACTTGCTATGTGATAAATTTCTAGACAAGCAGACTGTGTAAACAATATCAAGATTTCGACGAAATGGTATAAGAAAAAGAAAGTATTTGCAAATTTTACTTACGTATAGTACTTTAGTACTATAACAAGAGACCCTAATCAAATAACCCCACAGCACCCGCTTTCAAGGGCAGGTTTTTAAACCTTCGATAAATAGTTGAGAATATTCTCAATTATGAAACGTAGTTTTAACTGTTCAGACAATAATTTTGGTTTTAAAAGCCCAAAAATTTGTCTAATAAAAAAAGCCTGCCCTTGAAAGCACAGCACCCGTGGGGTTTTTCCATTGAAGATATTAGGGATAGGTTACAGGGGACAGGTGATAGGGTTACAAGCTTTTATCCTGTTAATATGTCTTAATCTTGACCGCGAGAACTGCTAACCTGTTCAGAGGAGTTGAAAAAGGTATGTTCAATTTTAATGCCTCGACTGTCCATGACTTGAGCAAATAAATCTGTTGGTAAGGCATTTTCTACAGGTAAAACTCCTGGTTTATTCAGTTTACCTTCAAGAATTAATTGAGCAACCGTACCTGTACCACAGCCAGTTGCTACCGTAGCATTATCGTGTAGCACAGTAGAAGTGTAAACACCTGTTGAACCATTTTTTTTGCCTGTAACTTCTGATTTGACTGCTACACCAATACCGCTAAAACGATTAGTAAAATCTGTCATTTTATGGCTGACATGAGATAAAAATTCAATCATGCCATGACGCTGCATTAACCACTGAGGAAAAATATGTGCTGCTATCCAGGTCAGATGATTATAGTAATCTGGAAATGAGCCAAACTTAGTAATTACATTTTTAACAGTAGGAAAGGCATAGGGCAATGTGAAAGTTTCTGGCATATCAAACCAGTAAACTCCATTACGTTGATAGCGAGGAAAGTTAATAATTTCTCTTTCACTATAAGGGTTGACTTGCTGCCATTTACCATCTATCCACGCTTCAAAAGGATGCTGCAAGCCTAAAAAAGTTGTTCGCATAACTGTGATACCAGCACCACCAGAACCTGCAACTAAATAATAGAGCTTGATTGTTTCTGCTTCATCAAATTGTTCTACTCCCTGACGCACCAAACTGTTAGACATACCAGGGAATATGCCTGTATTAATTACTGCTGTCACCCCAGCCGCAACAGCATCTTCGTGATAACTTAAAGCTTTGCTGGTAAAAGAACGGTGGTCACTCACATCTATATAGTTAACGCCTTGTTCAATACAAAGTTTCAGAACATTGGCATCGCGGTAGTGAAACGGGCCAGCACAGTGAATAACTAAATCAGAATTAGCGATCGCTTCTCGTAGTTTATCAACTTCTGCCAAGTCTAAAGCTAAATACTGCTGTCGTTGTGCCAAAGGCAAGCTTCCCTTCTCTGGAGTACGCCCAGTGATGGTAATTTTAGCTTGCGTATGGTTAGCAATGTCCTGCGCGACACTGCTACCAATTCGCCCCCTGCCTCCAAGAATTAAAACGCGGTCTGTCATTACTCCGGTATGGGTCACACTACTTGTATTTGACCAGTTTTTGGGAGTCTTTGCCATCGGTTACAAGTATGACTCGTCTACCAATATAGGAGGATAAATCCAGCACTGACGCACAAATATGTCTGTGAAAACTGGGTGTAAGGGCTTAGGGGTGTAATGGGGTGAGAGAAAAAAGGTGTGGGAGGTGTGGGAGGTGTGGGAGGTGTGGGGAGTGTGGGGGGTATGGAGGGTAATTTTTTGGATACTTAGCTAGAAATCCCACACAAAATTTCGTTCACCCGGTGTCATGAGTCATTGGTAACTTGTACTCACGAAAGAGGAAGGTTTTAATGAATAAATTTTGTTTAATATGTAAATCTAAATATAATTAATAAGTTTTTGTAATATATGAGATTCTATCAACCCCCATAATTTAAGATTTTCTTTAGATTGTGTCAGCACTGATTTGAGTTCATTTCAGCCAGGAGCGATGGTAATGAAGATGTGCGTTGTCAACTCCAAAATATTACGTCAGTTTTGGGCTGTAGTGGAACAAACCCAAAGCAGTACTCTTCTTGGGCTTAATGACAAAGACTTGGTTAAGTTGTTGTTAGGACAGATTGAAAGCAACAAAGTCCTGAATTACGAAGAAACTCTGAATTTGACAGATTACATTAATTCTAAGACTTTGTTGATACGTGATTTAGCACAGGCACGTTTAGCATCATAAATCAAAGACAAAAAGCCTATGTGATCTATCTTTATGTCTTTGTATAGGCTTTTTGCCCATTATTTCCAGAATTATCTGGGATTGATGTGCCGTCTTGGCCCCCAGCCTGGATTCACAATAGCAGCTAAGTCTTCTGGTGATAAATTATCAATCTCAGCCTCTAATTCTGCGACTGTGAAATCATAGCCACGTTCTTGAGCCATTTTGACAAATGCTTCAGGATTGGCTGTAGCTCTGAGTTTTTGTTGGAATGCTTGATCTGCTTTGACTGCCTTAAAAAATCTTGCAGCATTTTGTAGTGCCATAATAATTCATCTCCTACAGTAATCTATTTTGTTTCGTGAAATTATCTGTGTCAGTGGAGAGTAGAGGGTAGGCAAAAGTATTTTTCGGTTATACTTTTTTCCAGAAATCAAATATTAATCGTCAGTTGAGAATTTTCGCACTACTTTTAATGTGCATTATTTTTTGTTGAGATGTCTTGTACCGTAAGATAGAAAAATTAACGACATTTCAGTTTTTTCATACTACTTATGGCTGATTGCCTGATTACAAGCACCAAAACCCTGATACTCCTACACCGTTCGGCTGACGCTCACGGCGAATATTACTGCTGACTCAGACGCTCTAATTCCAAATCATTCCAAGATGCAGGATCTTCTACAGGCTCAAGGTGAGTAATAATGCTACTTCCTGGTAATGCTTGAATAATCTTCAATTCAATCTCTTCACATAAATCATGTCCTTGGCGTACTGTCCAAGTTCCTGGTACTAATACGTGAAAGGAAATAAAACGACGGGTTCCTGCTAACCGAGAGCGCATAGCATGAAACTGAATATTTTGATGTTCGTATTCACTAAATATCTGCCGGATAATTTCTTGTTCTTCTTTTGGTAAAGCCGTGTCTAGTAGCCCAGAAAAGGTTTCCCGCAGTAAATTAAATCCTGCCCAAATAATATTAACTGCTACCAATAGGGCAATGATGGGGTCAAGTACCAACCAACCTGTTACCTGCACCAGAACAATTCCGAGTATCACACCACCAGAAGTCCACACATCAGTTAGTAGATGGTGAGCATCTGCTCGCAAGGTAATAGAACGTAAGCGTTTGCCGGCTTTGAGTAAGACAACAGCCACCACACCATTGACTACTGTAGCTAATAATGACAACACTAGCCCTAAGCCCAGTTGAGTCAGTGGTTCGGGATGTTGCAAGCGTCCCCAAGCTTCTAGGGCAATGCTAATAGCTGCCACAATAATCAATGCACCTTCAGCACCACTCGAAAAATACTCAGCTTTAGAATGTCCAAAGGTATGTTCGGCATCGGCGGGTTTAGCTGCATAAGTCAACGCCCATAATGCTACTAGTGCCGCCAGCAAATTTACACATGATTCAATAGCATCAGAAAGTAGCCCCACTGAACCTGTTAATAAGTAAGCTCCAAACTTTAAACCAATAGTTACAACTGCGGCTGCAATTGATAAAAAAGCGTAGGTGCGGGCTGTTTGGCTACTCATTCAAACTACTTAACTGTGATTGCTAGGTAACTGTAACAAATTTAGCTGTTAGTTTTATCTATCTCCAGACTTTTAGGTTTTTTTAAGCACAGGCAAGGAAGTAGTTTGAGAAGTATTGGTTCACATTATTTTCCATACCAAAAAGTGAGATACTGTTGAAAAAATAATTTCACAGGATAGATGTAATATATGCGGCTTTTTGGTATGCCCGTAGACAAAGGCAGATGGTTGCTAATTCCTCTTGGTGCAATTGTTTTACTTTGTCTTGGCACTGTTTATTCGTGGAGTATTTTTAGAAAACCTCTCGAAAAATTACTGAATATTAATGCAACAGAAAGTTTGTTGCCATTTACGGTTTTGCTGATCATGTTTGCCATATTGATGCCCATTACTGGCTTTTACATTAACCGCTTCGGTTCTCGGACGATTACCGCAGTTGGTGGTGTAATTATGGGACTGGGTTATATTTTGTCGAGTCTGGATGGCAATTTACAATTATTAACTGTGACTTATGGTGCGATCGCTGGTGCGGGTGTCGGTATAGTTTATGGTGTACCGTTAGCTGTAATTGCTAAGTGGTTTCCTGATAAAAAAGGTATTGCAGTGGGTTTAACTGTGATTGGTTTTGGGTTATCACCGTTAATTACCGCACCTTTAGCAAAATCACTAATTGATGCTTATGGAGTGCGGCAAACTTTTGTGATTTTAGGTATAATTTTTACACTGATTATTTTAGCGATCGCCACTGTTTTAAAAACACCGCCTCCAGATTGGAAACCAGCCGATTGGAATCCCAATGTTGCAGTTTCGGGAAGTACAGCACTCACCAATTCTGAGACAATGTTGCAAACACCAGCATTTTACGGTTTGTGGCTGTGCTACACCATCGGTACATTTTCAGGATTGGCGGCCATTGGTATTTCTAGCCCTTTAGCTCAAGAAATCATTAAACTAGATGCAACCACAGCCGCAAGTACAGTTTCTTTATTTGCTGTGTTTAATGCTTTAGGAAGAATATTTTTTGGCTGGTTTACTGATCGTTTTAGCCCGAAGTTAGCAGCAATTGTTTCTTTTACTTTAGTATTAATTGCATCGCTGATGATGCTAAAAGCTGGACAAGGAACTGTCGCTACTTATTTAGTAGCATTTTCCCTATTTTATTTTTCCTTTGGTGGCTGGTTAGCGATCGCTCCTACTACCACCTTAATTTTGTTCTCATCCGCCGACTATGCCAAAAATTACGGTCTAGTTTTCACGGCTTACGGCGCAGGTGCATTAGGTGGAACTTTGTTAGCTGGCAGAATTAGAGATATTTTTGGCAGTTATACAATTTTCTTTTACCCAACGACAGCACTGGCAATTTTAGGAATTGTGTTAGCTGTGTTTATGCTCAAACGTAGCTTTTCTACTTCTACTAGCGTGGCAGGCTAAAGTAGCGCATTAGATTTGGCGGAAAAACCGTCGATGAACAACGATAAAAAGATTGATGATTACAAATCTGTTTCATCTGCGTTTATCTACGGTTTTTGATCTAAATCTAATGCAATATTTTAGTCCGGTCGAATTAAAAATGATTAATATGTATGAAGCTTTTAGACACCAATTAACAATAAAATTTAATCAAAGCCAAAATGCGATCGCACTTAGCACAGATGGAAATACTCTAGTAACAGGTGGAGCTGATGACCAAAAAATAAGTGTCTGGGATACCAACACAGGTAAATTAATTAGAACTTGGATGTTTGCACCTGATGAGCTTCTACATGGACTGTCAAACACAGTCGAATCTGTTGCTATATCCACAGATAATAAAATTTTAGTAAGTGGTGGTAGGTTAATTCAGATATGGAATTTAGAAACTGGAAATAAGATTCGCACTTTAAAAAGCAGAGGTGCTATTTGTAGCGTCATTAGTCCTGATATGACAAAACTAATAACTCATGGAAGTGGAAGAAGTCCCACAACTATTATCTGGGATTTGCATAAGGGTAGAAAAATTTATCAGCGCACTGGTCAATATGACTGTATTTTATCTTTTGTCATTAGTCCAGATAGTAAAATTTTTATTGGAGGAAATGGAACTACTAATAATGTAACTATTTGGAATTTGAATACAGGCAGTATAATAAAAGAAATGGAAAATAAAGGCGATATCCGAGTTCATAAACTTGCTATCAGTCCTAATGGTGAAACTTTAGCAGGAGGTGGTTACGATGGAATAAAAATTTGGGAAATTGCAACAGGAAAGCAAGTTCAAACAATAGATAAATTTAAGAATATACAATTTCATTCTCATCTTGATTTCATCAATAGTCTTGTGTTTAGTCCTGATGAAAATATGCTATTTAGTAGTGGTAGTGATGGCTCAATTCAGGTATGGAATGTGCAAACTGGTAAAAATATCTATACTTTTCCAAGTGAGCTAAGATTTAGCTCAATCGCACTTAGCTTTGACGGACAAACTTTAGTAGGTCATGCACAATCTAATAACACAGTTGAGGTTTGGAAGAATTCTACAGCTATAGCAACAATTTAGTTTTTAGTATATTTCTATCTTTGATTACAAACTAAATTCTGCTGCGTCATCTTCATCAATAGCTGAATTTTTACCAACGGCTGTAGGTTTGAATTGAGAACCATGAATTAATTCGCTGAATGTCATTTTTGGATTTTGATGTAAGATATTCAGTACACTAATAAAGTCGCGGATGATTTCGCTGGGTGTGAGTAAGGCTTCTGCACCTAAGCGGCTAACGATTTCTTGTAAGAATTCTTGTAAGTTGCGATCGCTCAACGTTTTATCATAGCCATAGTGGGTTACATGAATTTCTTTCAGGCGTTGTAGAAGCGTGAAAATTTCAGCCTCACTCAAGGGGTTTAACCGAATAACTGGCCCTAAAAATTCCTGAACATTCGCTTGGGTAGCAAAGCGACTTTCTTTGGTACGTCTGCGCCAAGCTTGGTCAGCAAATAGTCCCCGGTTTTGGTCTTCTAAAAATTTGGTTGTACCACCAATAAAAATCCCCAGATGTTCGGCTTTACATTGCATGGTATCGTTAAACATCGCCAGCAGTCTGTTATAGTTCTTCTCGCGGGTAACAGTAGTAGATATTTGGTATAAATTTACCGCTTCATCTAACAAAATTAACAAACCTTTATAACCAATTTCAGCTACAAACTTAGCTAACAATTTAATGTAGTCGTACCAACTTTCATCATCAATAATTACCCGCACACCCAAAGCCGACCTAGCTTCAATTTTGGTGCTAAATTCACCCCGCAACCACCGCAAAGCCGCATTTTTTAAATTATCATCATCTAATCGATAACCACGCCAATAAGCAATAATCACATTGCCAAAATCAAAACCATGAACTAAGTCTTCAATATACTGCACAACTTCTCTGATTTTGGCTTCTACTTGGTCATCAAAACCTTCGTCGTTGGGACGCATATTAGTTTCTTTGGCAACTTCTTGTTGGATTTTATTAATCCAACCTTCTAAAATTGAAACTAAAGCACCGCCATCAGGACGGGTTTTGGTGGAAAGGTGACTCATTAATTCTCGATAAGTCGCCAAACCTTCATTATTACTTCCCGCGAGGCGGCGTTCGGATGATAAATCAGCATCAGCTACGACAAAGCCTTGTTCCATCGCACGGTTGCGAATCATTTGGAGGAGAAAGCTTTTACCGGAACCATAATTACCAATAATAAAGCGAAATGCGGCGACACCTTCGGTAATGTCATCTAGATTTTGTATCAGGCTTTTAAGTTCTTGTTCTCGACCAACTGCTATGTGTTCAACTCCTAGTCTTGGTACTACTCCCGCACCCAGGGAATTAATTAAAGCAGTGGAAACTTTCTTCGAGATTTTGAGCTTTGCCATGTACTTCACTAGATTTTAGATTTCGCGCAATAATAATTTTACGATAACAAGTAATTTAATTTGATGATGCTTGCCTGCTCATCAAGTCTTCGTACATAGCAATCATTTTGCGGACATTGTGCTGATGTTCTGGATACACTGAGGGAGTGTCTTCTCCTGGTTCGATGATTAATTCCCCAATGGTATCATTTGCCCGGTCGTTAATAGAATCAATCAAGAGATTAGGCATGGTAATATTAGCTTCGGCAATTTGTTTAATGCTTGCTTTGGGGTTATCTGCTTGTAATATTGCTTTTAATACTTCAATTTCATGACCTGGCAATTTTTCTAACAAATTAGTCCATTCTTCTGGTAAGTCTTCACTGGGATCTTCTGAAGGTGCAATTAAATCAGCAAACGGAAATAATTCGGGTTCATCTTCTAGGGAAAGATTTATTGGTATAGGTTCTAAATTGAGCGTTTCTGTTTGTTGCAGTAAGTCCCAAATTTGACTTTGTAATAAATCTCGTTCTCCTTGTAAGATTAAAATTTGACTATTTAACTGTTGGATGTCTGATTGTTTATCATTTATTTGCTGATGCAATTCAGTTAAACTATTGGTGATGTTATTCTTTTCTGTAGTGATATCTGCCAATAATTTATTTTGCTGATGAACAACAGTTTCTAACTCTTGAATTTCTACCCTGAGTTCATACATTTTTTCTTCTAGCTGCGGTTTGAGTCTACCTAGTAAGGTTAAGTTACTCTCAATTTCTTGCTTGTCTTGGCGTAGTTCATGAAGTTGAGTTTGTAACTGGGCAATTTCAGCATGAGAAACATTACTATGTAACTCTAAACGGCGTTTTTCGGCTGTGAGGTTAGCACAAATATTACTAAGTTCTGTATTAGTTTGCTCTAGAGTTTGAATGGTATTTTTAAGGTTATTTGTTTCAGCTTCTAATTGCTTTTTTTGTCCGGCAAAATTACTTAATTCTCGATGCAGACTATCTCTTTGATTGCGAGATTCGGCAATTTGATTTTGCAGTTTTTGGTTTTCAGCATATAACAAATTGTGATGTTCTTCAATTTGTTTGATTTCTCTGTAAATGCGATTTTTTAAAGATTCTTGCTCTTTAATGCGTTTGCGTAAGGTTGTTAACACCAGCATTTCATGATGTCTCCGGCGTTTATCAACAAATAATGCGGCAGTATATGTAGCCAGGACAGTAATTATGCCTGTTAGGAAAGCTTGACCAAAATTCCAATTCGGAACCAGACTAAGCCCAAAACTTACACTAAAGGCAACTACACCTAGAAGAAATCGATTACTGACCATTACTGCTTGCATATTGCTGGTGTGAATTCGTAATTAAGATTGGGGCTGAGGATCAGATTTATAAGGTAAGAATTCAGGAGTCAGAATTCAGAATGCAGAATGATTAATCAATATTGTTCTAGGTAGGGAGTCTAATAATTGAGAAGTATGAGTCATTATACTGTGTTCAATTCTGACTTGTGGATTCTGGATTCTGGATTCTTTCATTATTAGTTGTACCAAAGAGAGATAAATCTGCTTTTAAAAAGTCAATAAATTGTCGTGCTGTGCGTCCAGAACGGCCATTATGACGGGTTGCCCACTGTAATGCTTGATATTCTAAATCTTCTGGGCTGAGATTAATTTTGGCTTGTGTGGCTAAATGACGAATAATTGTTAAATAAGTATTTTGATTTGCTGGCTCAAAGGTTAATGTCAAACCAAAGCGATCGCTAAATGATAACTTCTCTTGCATCGTATCCCAAGCATGGATTTCTTCATTATCCTTGGGGGTGGGTCTATCAGCGAAATACTCTCGAATTAGGTGACGGCGGTTGGAGGTAGCATAGACAACTACATTTTGTGGTCGTGCTGTTAAGTTACCTTCTAAAACTACTTTAAGAGCTTTAAAAGCGTCGTCATCTTCCTCAAAGGAGAGGTCATCGACAAAAATGATAAATTTTTGTGGCAACCCGCGTAACTGTTCGACAATTTTTGGTAAATCATGTAAATCAGATTTGCCAACTTCTAGTAGACGCAGGTTGCGATCGCTATACTCATTCAACAAAGATTTGACTAAAGAAGATTTCCCCGAACCGCGACTACCATAAAGTAATACATGCAATGCTGTTTCACCCGCTAGTAAAAACTCTGTATTTTTCAGCAAAGCATCTCGCTGCCATTCGTAACCCACCAGTGTACTTAACTTAATGGGGTCAGGATAAGGAATACCAACAAACTGCCCATCTTGCCAACGCAAGGCGCGATACTCGGCAAATAAACCTACACCAAATTTTTGATAATAAGCGGCTAATTCTTCCACAGCATCAGCCCAATTATCCCAATCTGGCAAATGCAGGGTTTGATTGGTGGTAGGATTGTGTTCTTGATACCAAACAACAGGCGAAACTGGCAAATGAGTTACAGCTTGTACCCACTCGCTGAGAGATGCTGTGCTGCATTCGTAAAGGCTTTGTAAGATGTGTAAATCATGTTGAGCGGCTGCAATTAAAGCCGGGGGTAATTCCCGAAAATCTTGTTGCTGCGCCAGTCGGCTAAAGGGGTTTTCCGCCAGGAGTATTTGGGAAATTAAATGGTCTTCCCAATTTTGACGGCTTGCGGCTAAGGCGTGGAAGTAATTGCCATAGGCTTGCAGACAACTCCTGCCATCGGCATCAGTGTAACGTATTGCTTGCAACAGTTCCAGAAAGGCGATCGCGGCTTCGCTTTGGAGGACAGATTGATAAAGTAAAAGAGATGCTGCTTGACGCTGGAGGAATTGCACCTGGACATAGGACGAAGTACTTGCCGTTGGCATTGCGGGAATATCCATCAATCAACTAGGTGAAATAGCTAAATAGCTATGGTAAATTGTCTGCCGACCTTGGCTGTAAAGTCAAAATCTACATAGGTTTTAACAATGAATTTAGGTATAATTGCTGCTTTTGCCTACGGTATCTTCGCAATTGTTGGTGGAATTATTGGCTACGTGCAAGCGCGTAGTCTGGTTTCACTTCTGAGTGGTGGTGTTAGTGGTTTGTTACTGATTTTATTTGCTTACTGGTACTTGCAAGGACAACCTTGGGGTTTAACTCTAGCTGCTTTTGTAGCTGGGGTTTTAGTGGTTGTGTTTGCTTTGAGGTTTGCCAAGACACGCAAGTTTATGCCTGCGGGACTAATGATTGTTTTAGGGGCGCTGGCACTGGTGTTGATGGTGCATCAGTTGGTGGTTAAATAACATATAGATGAGTCTCCTGTTGTAGTACATTTATATTATTGTATAGCTGTGGCGATCGCTACAAATACTTTGATCAGGAAAAATCTATTTATTTGAATGTCTAAATGCGACGAGACTCAATGTGTACAAGTTTGAGTAACTAAGTCGCACAGAGGTAGAAGCAATGCTAGGAATTACACTCAAGGAAACACGAGTTTACCGAGAAATCAAAGAGGAAGGACTGCAAGAGGGAGAACAAAGAGGAAGAACCGCAGGAGAGCGATCGCTTGTTCTGCGTCAACTAACTCGTCGTGTGGGAGAATTATCTCAAGATGTGCGCGAACAAGTGGAAACTCTCTCCCTAGACCAATTAGAAAACTTGGGCGTAGCATTGTTAGATTTTACCAGTATGGCTGATTTACTCTCTTGGTTAGCAGCCACCTCAAAGTAAAAGTAAGTATTATTAAAAACTTAGCTTGTTGCTGAATGTCATAAATAATGACTAATATTTGACTGGAAAAAAAGTCATCATCCTTTTGCCAAAGTATCCGGTTTTGCTGATTCACCAGTGATAAATAAAAATAAGATTGCATGTAATTTTGATATTTTTGGGTACAGTCGAGAGTTTACCCATTCAGCAACCGGGGTTTATGCGTTCATGTTCAAGTAAAAATTCAGCATCCAAGAGTCAGAAGTCAGAAATAATTATTCAGCACAAAATTCTGATTCCTGAATTCTGACTCGTGAATTTTTACATATCACTTTGATAAATTCTGCATATATTATTTTAACCTCCTTTCAGGAATAATTAACATCCTGAATCAGTTTGTCATCCTAATTTTTCAGTAATATCCATCTTGAGACAGTTATTTATAGATAAGTCTTAAATTATTGCTGTGGATGGATGAGTTATTCCAGTCATCAGGTTTAGTTACCTCATGATCGTGAGCTAACTAAGAAATCATATTTTTGGTGTTACTGAATATTTATGCTGATATTTAAATTAACTCAAAAGTGATATATTCATCAGGTATCAATAAACGCCAGATGCCTGATATAGCAGTACTTATGACTGATTTATGTATTGTTATATTTAATGATTTTAACGCTGCTATTAAAAAAAATAGCAATCAGTAATTTAAATTACTTTTTGTTTTTTTGTTAAATCAGAAAATGTCACTGCAACAAATAAGGCTAGTAATTTCCACAATTGTATATTATGATTTTAAAGATTCGATAGCAAATAATGGTAATTTTTAAAGTAAAAATAAAGTTATTAATGCCATTTTGGCAGTTCTAAATATCAGAAATAAGATATTAGTGGAGAAGAAAGAATAATCGATATTTAGATACTTATAGTTATCTACTTAAATTTCTCAAGTAACAATAATCCTGAAAATAAGTAATTGATTATCTCAGCACTTTTACGAAATAGGAAATAAAATATGTTATTACCATTATCTTCTCAAAATGTTACCCAATATCTGCACGCAGCAGGGCTGTGTAGTTTAGAAGATAGCAATTTAGACTTATCTAAGTTGCCAGGAAGTAGCAAAAAGAATTTCAATTTACTAGTGACTCTGGGAAATAATCAGCAACTGCTAATTAAACAAGAACAGCACCAGGAAAATGCGGGAAACCTGCATGAATTTTTTAATGAATGGCTATTTCATCAATTACTCAAGCAGTTTCCAGTATTAGGTAATATTGCAGCGATCGCATCATTAGTAGTACATTACGATGAGGAAAATTCCCTCCTTGTCCGCAATTATTTAAGTGAATATCTGGAATTAGGTGGCTTTTATCAACATCACCATAGCTTTCCGACAGAGATAGCCACTGCTATTGGGACGACAATAGCAGCTTTGCATCGCGCCACTTTTCAACGCCGCGAATATCGTGATTTTATGGCTACAGCGCCACAAGGACAGTATCGCTATAACTTTTACAACCCAGCGCAGGGTATAGAATCACTAACACCAGAGATTTTTGGTGCAGTGCCGAAATCAGCATGGCAATTTTATACTGTTTATCAGCGTGATGAGAGTTTAGAATCTGCGATCGCAGATTTAGCTTATGAGTGGAAACCTTGCTGTTTAACTCACAACGATTTGACGTTAAATAATATTTTGCTACATTCCCGTTGGGATAAATTAGATAACTGCTTAGTGCGCCTCATCGACTGGGAAGCCTGCGCTTGGGGAGATCCCGCATTTGATTTAGGTACTTTAATCGCCAGCTATTTAAATATTTGGCTTTCTAGTTTAGTTGTCGATGTCGCACTGGAATTAGAAGAATCCCTACAGTTAGCGATTATCCCACTAGAAGCGATTCAACCTTCGTTATTAACTTTAATTCAAGCTTATCTCAATACCTTTCCCGCTATTTTAGAACACCGCCCAGACTTTGTAGAGCGTGTCATCCAGTTTGCCGGGTTAGGACTGATTCACCACATTCAAGCAAAAATTAACTATCAGCAGCAATTTTGTAATACTGATATGTGTACCCTACAAGTAGCACAGAATTTGCTAACCATGCCAGAAAAATCTGTAAACACAGTTTTCGGTGTTACTCAAGCAGAAATTATCCAACCGATGGCTACACAGCACCAGCTTACCCAACCGCAAAAATCACAAAAATTAATTCCCTTATATTACGAAAAAACCCGTTTACGCGGCTGTTAAAAATTTGTCCTTTCTCTTCATCTCCCTTCCCTTGTCTCCCTTATCTACCTACTCCCCACTCAAAATGCTAGATACCTCTACCAACCCTCTGTTAAATTCTCTGTTTGATATTGCGAAAAATATCCAGATAGAATCTAACTTTTCCATTCATCACCCTGAGTATCAAACTTTTGCCTTACCCGCGAAGGTAGCAGAAAGATTTCGGCAAAATTCTGCGGCGTTACAGCAAAAATATCTGACTTTGCTACTGCGTAATTTTCTTTATGGAATTTATTACAACGGTTCTTTGCAAAATGCGTTAGCGGTGAATGCTAATACGCCTCATTGCTTACCACAGCAAAATTTAGCGAACAATTCTCATTTGGGTATTGATTGGGAATTTTACGCCCAACTGCACGCGAATAACCACGGTAAAGGATATTTTGACTCTAGTTGGCAAGTGTTACGTCAGGAACCTGATGGAAGTATGGCAGTAACAAAATCTGGTTTGACATTATATATTGAACCAGATTGTCATCTCAAACCTCACAGCAAATCTGCTAAACCGGGTGAGTCAGTGTCTATTTGGATGCCAAAAAATCATTTGCAAAATGGCTGTTACGTGGCGGTAAGTGATGTAGGACAAGAACAGCAGAGTGTAGATGCAGAATTGGGAATAGGCAGAATTTATTTTAATATTACGGCAGATGGAGCGATCGCACTGATGGATAGTCTGACGCAACACCTCAACCAAGCGTCTCTTCCTTTTACCTTTCAAGTGCTTTACAATCCTAGAGCCTACGGACGCTACGACTCCGGCTTACTGTACTTTGAACGGGAAGACTACCCAGCCATTCACCCAATTCTCCAGGCTGTATATAAAGAACATCAATCGCATTTTCAGCCAGAAATACCTTTATTTACCAAGTTTTTAGCCCCAGGTCTAAGTTTAGCCGAAGAACCAATTCAAAAATTCGCCATTCAAGAAACTTTTGGGATGAACCGTTGCCAAATTGTTGCTCATGCTTTACTAGAAGTATGGCAAAAAGGTAAAGATGCCATAGAAGAAAGAATGAACTCAATTGAAAAACACTTTGCCCTCCACTCAGTTGACTTACAACGCCCTTACTTAAACCCTAGTTCTGAAGATATATATTACCCCTTAACAGTGAGATAATTTGATATGGCAAGTTATTCGCTTGCTACTTTGTTTTTTAATTTTTAATTAGACAAAAATGTCTTTTATTTATCATCGTACTGTGCGCTTTGCAGATACTGATGCGGCGGGTGTAGTTTATTTTGCTAATGTTTTGAGCATTTGTCATGAAGCTTATGAAGCATCTCTCAACGCATCGGGAATGAATCTCAAAGCTTTTTTTACTAAACCTTCAGTAGCTTTTCCAATTGTTCACGCCAATGTCGATTTTTTCCGACCGATGTATTGCGGAGATGAGTTGAATATTAGTTTAATTCCCCAGAAATTAAGTGCTGATAAATTTGAAATTGCTTACGAAATTACAATTGCAGATGTGTTAGTCGCTAAAGCTATCACTCGCCATGTTTGTATTGATGTGAATAGTAGAACTAAGCAAGAATTATCTGCGGAAATTATGCAGTGGTTGGAAACGAACCGCAGAGACGCAGAGGGCGCGGAGAGGAGGAAATCACGGGAGGTAATGTGATAAGTATGTGGACACAATTATTTAGAAGACGCATTTCGACTTCTCCCCAAGGGAGACGCTACGCGAACGCTCAATGCTCGATAAACTGACTAGAAGAGGGTTGAGCGAAGTCGAAACCCTGTCATCTCAAGTTAGTTTTAATTTAGTCCTTCTACTTAGCAATCTAAATGGTTTACAAACATCTCTCTCCCTTATCTATCCCATCCTCCTTGTCTTCCTTGTCTCTGTTACTATATGTGATTACGGTTTAATCGCTTGTTCAAAATTAGGGTAAACATAATCTTCAAATAATTGCTCAATCTTCGGATGTTTTTTGGCTGCTTTTGCTACTAATTCTTGGTAATCTTGGCGGACATCAAGATAATAATTTGCTTGGCGTTTGCCAATTTTTGGTAGCCAAGCAGTATGCAAAGTCATCGCAAAATGAAGTGGCTGTTGAGATGGGGGACTGGATAATCTACATACAGGGCCTTTAGATAAATGATTGGCATCAAAAATCCAATATTCATTTTCTTGTCCATGCCAAACTGTGCAAACAATATAACCATCTGTGGGTTTTTCTGCACCACGATATGGCATAAACTGAGGCGAAAGCACTACATATCCTGGTGGTAGTTCGTAGCTATCAACAATTGCTGGTGATTCTGTGGATGAAGCATGAAGTCTAAACAAGTATGCTGGTACGCCACTACGTGCCATGTCTAAGACTTTTTCAAGAGGAATTAAGCGATTTTTGTAATTTTGATACTGAGTGACAACAAATTTGGTCATTAAGTCTTTCCATAGCCCAAAAGAACACCAATAAATATCATCTAGATATTTTAAAGGTTGTCCTTGAGAATCTTGGTCAGGATAAGTATAAAGGTCTGTACCCCAGGTACATTTAGCATCAGAAATAATGTGCGACTGGAGAATATTTCCGCTTTCTCCATGAATTACATAACGTCCCATTCGCCCAAGATCAACTTGACCAGGTACCATTCCACACAAATCTTCTGGTTTATATTGAGGATAAGCAGAAACATCATATTGTCTTACCCATTCCGAGACATCCATACCAGCAATATGCGCGGCATTCAGTGTAATATTTCCTTCAGGATTTTCGTAATCTACTAAAAAATGTGCTGCTTCTAATGGCAAGATAACTTTTTTGACTGTTACTGTTTTAGTATTTGGTTGCAACTGATTCCGTGGCACAATATAAACTGCCGAGTATGGCAAAGGCGGTTCTTCTAATATATCTCTGAGTATGTTTTCCAGGCGTTTATAATGGGGTAAAGGATTATTTAAGACTTGTTCTACCCCCATCGTAAAAGATGTATCCATAATCACGATATAGTCTTTCGTGACCCCGATTTGGTGTATAGTTTGTTCAATTTTTACGGGAGAACTATCAGGTAAAACTAATTGCCACTGTTTTAAAGATGTTGCCCCATCCCAACACATAACAGAAACAAAGTCTTTGATTTTTATTGGTGATTTATTGAACCATTTGAAGTAATTGCCATAAAGATAGCCAAATATTGATAATAAAGATTGAGATACAGCATTTAAACTACTTTTAAGCAGTTTCGGTTGCCACAAGTTACAGATATTATGTAGCCATTGGTCAATCAAGTGAATAACAGCAATTGAGTCTAAAAAATTAAATAATGATCTGCCATAATTAACTGTAAACATCTCTTTGCTATGAGGGTCAAAAGCAGGATGGGCAGTACTCAAAAATGGTTGAAAAGGTGCATTATATCCTTGTACTTCTGATTGCCATTCTTGATTAGATCCTACTGGGGTAACAACATCGAGACTTTCAGTATCAATTTCATAAGGACGGCCAGCATCGTAGGTAACTAGTAACCTTGCTGGTGCATCTTCGGAAAACTTCATCGGGAGAAAAGCTGTGTTTAGCTGGTTACGAATACCCAATGGAAAGGAAAATCTCGTCAGTCCATGATTACTAAAACGAAATTTTTGATACTGAGAGACAGAATCAGTTGCTTTGTCAGCATAATAATCAGGTGGTTTGGCTATGCGCGTAGTTAATTTCACTTGATTTTCGGTATCAAAATCTAGCCGATAAATCATCCCGTCGCCGCACAATAAAGAATCTCCATCAGGATAGGGTAAGCCGCCAGAATTAACAGTTCCTATGGAAGTAACCATAAAAACATGCCCCTGCACATCCGTGGGGAGAGTTCCTTCGAGGACTTGCAAGGGTAGCTGGTTATATTCATATTGATTAGCATTTCTTATTGATGGTGGAACTGGTGGAGAGTCTTGGAAATTACTGGTAGACATAGATATTTATTACACCTGATGATTTTAGGAAACAATTGATTCTGGCTGGTAATGCAGGCGATCGCAGAAATATTCGGCATACAACCTACAGCTAGGTGTAGCTTGATTTCCGTAGAGATTAACCAACCCCATACTTTGCAACTTGAACGCTTGCTGTAGATGTAATTCCACTGGTTGAGGGGATTTAATCACCTGTGCAAATGTGTCCACTAGTTCTGGATTTTGTTGGAGATTCCACCACTGTTGTTGCAGATGTTCACGATAAATGCCATCCGAACTCAGAGCAGTTGATAACAACTCTTCTACACTGATACGGTGTTGCCATAAATAATAACAAGCTAATCTCACAAGGTAGGGTTGACCACCGACCAAATCGAAAAGTTTTTCTAATGATTGCTCTCCAAAATTCAACCCATAGCGATCGCCTAAAGTCTGAACTTGCTCTTTGTTGAAGTTATGTAATTCAACTGGTAAACCCACATTAAAAGGTGACTTATTCACACTCAAGGGAATATATACTTCTGTAGCGTGGGCTACAACTAGCCGTAATTTTTTCCAAATTTCTCGATTTTTAGCTTCTTCATGCCAAGCGCGTAACAACCCAAAAAAATCATCAGCTAAATCTGGATATTGAAATAAGCGATCGACATCATCCAAACCCAAAACAATTGGGTTAATTATTTTAGCTAAAATATAATGTTCAAAATAAATTTTGGCGCTAATTTTGCTTCCAAATAGCTCATCCCAATAGTCTGCTAGTTGGTTTTGTAAATCCAAACCCAGACTGATACTTGCACAAAACCAACGTAAGAATTTATCTAAATCTTGAAATATGGCTGTATCAGCCAGTTGAAAACTTAAAGATACAGTATGATAACCCTCATTATTGGCAGACTGAAGAATTCGGGACATCAATGAAGTTTTCCCCATCCGTCTTGGGGCTTTAATTCGGATTAATGCTCCTGGTTGCAAAATAGCTTTATAACAATTAGCTTCAACGGGAGGGCGTTCTACATAAAATCGAGAATCAAGCGGTACTTGACCTTCTGGTATTTCTGGTTCTGGTTCTGCTGCTGACAAGTTAGTACTTAAAGCTTGATTTCGCTGTGGTAATTCTGGAAGACAATAGTCACTCTGCTCTAAAACTAGATTAAACCCTTGAAAACAGTACTTTAAAGTTTGCTTGTCTACTCCTACTTCACAAGCAAATATCTTCATAATTGAATCGACTGATAAACCTGTGCGATCGCTCAATGCTTCCAGAGTATACCGATGACCATTATTTTCCCGAATCTCTGCTTCAGACTTAGCTGTTTGAAGTTTCTTTAATCCTTGAGGTGTTAGAAGTACACCTCGTCTGCGTCGAGCTTTATTTGCGTACATTGTTATTATCAAGCCTGATCAGCACAATCAAAAAGAACTAAAAGTTCTGTTCAATATTTTCGCAAATTCAGCATGATTTGTTATGTTTAGTTCTTTATTCGTTTCTGTGTTCATGAGAAAATCGGCTGACAATTATTCGTTAAATTCTGCATTAGCTCTTTTATAGTGCTGAAATTTGAGTAGGGCAAATCCTTGAGTTACAAATATTGCCTACCTAACATATTCTGTCAACGTTGGTGGAGAAATGATATGGCTGAACTTGTAAGCGGAGGGTGTCTCTGCGGCTATGTGCGATACGAGTATAATGGCGAGCTAGAATCAGCAAATTACTGCCATTGCCAAGATTGTCGAAAGTCCACAGGTAGTGCTTTCAATGTTGGTGTGCGTGTACAATCAATGGGCTTGCATATTGTCTCAGGCAAAGTGAAAAGTTATACAAAAACTGGTGACAGTGGCGGCACAATTATTCGGGAGTTTTGTCCAGAGTGCGGTTCGCCACTATTTACCAGATCGCCAGCCAAGCCTCAGTTTGTTTGGATTAAAGCTGGAAGTCTTGACAATCATATCTCTATTAAACCAGTGCATCAAATCTGGACTGATTCAGCAGTTCCTTGGGCTTATATTGCTGTTGATCTGCCTAGTTTTCCCCGGAATCGTGATGTTTAATGATTTTTGTAATTTTTGTATTTCGATGCGATCGCTAAATCCTAGTTCCAATACAGCCACCCTTGCTATACGTGCGTAGGGAGAGTTAGGTGTGTAGAAGAGTTTCATAGTTTACAAATAGATAAAGGCAGCTGCATATATAGTTTGCAGACTGCCACAAAAATATTGACTACTTCAGGAAATACAGAGATGAGAGGTGTAAAAACTGACTGTTTCCGACTCAAAAGCTCAATTAAGCAAGAGCAGGTTCGCGTCGATTGTATACAGAAGCATCTCCCTTAATGGCTTCGCTGTGCTTACCATCAATCCCAACAGGAACATCACCCACAATCGTGACTCGCTGAACGTGACGGGGTTGATTGCCGTAGTCAGCAATTGCATAATGTTGTGTAGCGCGGTTATCCCAAAAAGCAACATCGCCAACTTGCCAACGCCAACGCACTGTATTTTCGGGGCGAGTTATGTATGCTTGCAATAATTTGATAATTTCATCAGATTCATTCTGTGATAAACCACGAATGCGGCGCACAAAACCACCAATGAACAAGCCGCGTTCTCCCGATTCAGGATGGACACGTACAACTGGATGTAAAGTTTCATATACGGTGGAAGTGAACACCGCCCGATGGGCTAATACATCTTCTGGTAAATCAATCACAGCTGCGGCATAGTCGTAGGCGTTACTGTGTACAGCCCAAAGTTGATCAGCCAGGTCACGTAGTGGAGTTGGTAAATCTTGATATGCAGTTACTGAGTTTGCCCAAATGGTATCGCCACCATTTGGAGGAATCACCAACGCCCGCAAAACAGAGCCGAGTGGTGGACGGTCTACAAATGTCACATCAGTATGCCAGTTGTTAGCACGGCTGGAAGTGCGGCTGTAATCAAGGTCAAGAACTTCTGGGTGTCCTTCTAAAGAAGGAACGGTGGGATGAGCTGTGGTGATTTCACCAAACCGCCGCGCAAAAGCTACTTGTCCATTAGCATCAAGTTGTTGACCACGAAAGAAAATTACTTTGTATTGGACGAGGGTTTGGCGAATATCGCTGATTAACTCATTGCTGAGGTTTGCACTCAAATCAATGCCAATGATTTCTGCACCGATGCGTCCAGCAACTGGTTTGATATCAAAATATTGAGAACTCATGATGATTCTAGACTCCAGAAAAATTCGTAAGTTAAAACTTGCTCTCAGATTGATGTCTGAGGATTCCTAATGAGCAGATTTAGTTCTAAACGCCAGGGGTAGAACCGCCATCCACCAGAATTTCTGTGCCTGTAATAGAAGCGGCTAAGTCAGATACTAAAAATAATGTGAGTGCAGCAATTTCTTCTGGTGGTACGATTCTGCCTAGAGGAATTCCTTGCAATGTTTCTTCCTTGGCTTGTTCTACACTAATTCCCCGTGCTTGGGCATTCTGTTCGGCTAAACGTTCGGCGCGTTCGGTGGCTGTTGCACCGGGTGAAATTGCGTTGATCCGAATGTTGTGTTGAGCTAATTCTTTGGAAATTCCCCGTGTGAAGTTGAGTAAGGCGGCGTTAGTTGTACCACCGGGCAGAAAACCAGGGCGGGGTGTTCTACCTGCACCACCGATGATGTTGACAATTCGACCATCACGGCGATTTTTTTGATGGGGGACAACAGCTCTCACTAAACGAATGTAGCCCAATAACTTTAAGTTCCAAGCATCGAGAAAGACATCATCGTTGAGGTCGAGAAAGGAACCTGCACGGGCTGAACCAGCGTTGTTAATTAAAATATCAATTTGACCAAACTGCGCCAAGGTTGTAGAAACAACTGTATCTACACTGGCTGCTTGAGTCAGATCAGCACTGATAGCAATTACTTTCGCGCCTGGAGTGGGTAGAGATTGAATGGCGCTGACGGCGTTCTCTAGTCGTTCTTGGTTGCGAGCTGCGATCGCAACATTCACACCCTCACTATAAAGAGCTTTCGCAACGGCTAACCCAATCCCCGCACTACCACCAGTGACGATCGCTGTTTTCCCTGCTAGGTGTAACTCTAAGCTCATAAGAATTAATACTCCAATTGGGGAAACATCAAATTTCCAACAACTCTTCATATTGCTGATTCAGCACTGATTGTTGTTGATTTTTAAATGCACTAAATTTATTAAGTACTATAAATCTATCGATTTACCGTATTTAATGTAGAAAAAGTTATCATAAGACAACCTCCAGAAGCAAGACCCCTAGAGATTTCGGATTTAACCTGACTAGGACTTACAGATGAAAATGAAAAATTAACAGTGGGGGACAGGGTGAAGAGGTGTAGACATCCAAAATCTTTACAATGTTTTCACAAATATTGGCAATATCAGTATGTCTCCCAATGACATTCCCTATCTATCAGTTGATACTGGGTAAATAAGATACCAAATTATAGGGTTCCAGGTTAGTCATCTGGGCAGCTATCAGGGGGTAGGTGCTTCGTCACAAGCGAATGTCATCTACCCCTTTATGTATTTGATAATAGGTGATAAATTACAAGTTTTATCTCAGCAGAATCAAGAAAGTGATAATACTGATGAACTTACAACCAATCGCGTAGTTTTTGATGTACCTGCGCTAAGTACCACATATAATCATCAATTTGATATTGAGTAGCAGCTTTGACTATATATTCTTGTGCTAAATTCAAATTATTTTCTGATTCATACAATAATCCTAAATAAAGATGACTATAAAATTTACCCTTAATTCCTTCTGATTCACCAATCTTTAAAACTTCATCAGGAGTACAATCACCAGCAAATAAATTATAAACAAATCGCATAACTCTTCTGGGGTCATTTTTGACTTTTAATAGAGAATTACTTGCGGCTTCTTTACCTTGCCAACGAGCTATACATAAATAGCGCCACACAGTTTCTTCAACATCATTAGCATTCACCGTTAAATCAATTTCAAACTGTTGAGCGCCTTCAGCAAATCTTTCTGCATAATAGTAAGATAAGCCTCGTTGCCAGAGATATGGTTTAAGCCGAGGTTCGATATTTTCAGCCGTGTCGAAATCTTGAATTGATTCAGCAATGTTAGCTAATTGAAATTTCACCATACCCCGCCGAATATAAGCTTTGGGATTATTTGGTTGACGGCGAATTAGATCATCCCAATCTTGAAGTTGATTTTCTAAAGAGTTGCTGAAAAACATGGATAGTTATTTTAAGTAATGAGCGATGAGTAATGAGTTATGAGTTATGAGTTAATAGGACTTACACAGAATTAGGAAAAAACGTAGACTTGCACATGACTTACCACAGAGTACCGCAAAGGACGCATAGAAGTAATAGGGGCTAATTTTACAAGAACGGCTAGGATACGAAGTTAAAGAGTTTGAGGGAGTTTCTACGTAAGCCCTATACTCATAACTCATAACTCATAACTCATAACTCATAACTCATAACTCATAACTCATAACTCATAACTCATAACTCATAACTCTTTTTGCGTAAGTCCTGATTAATATCCCAGCCAAGAGGTAGAAGAAATAACCAGCAATATTCGGTAATTTGGGGCTAGTTTATCAAAAATTAGGAAAAGCGCCCGTGGTTCCCATTAGAGATAATAATCCTACAGAAATTACCCCTTATGTAACTTATGGCTTAATTGCTGCTAATGTTCTGGCTTTTATTTATGAAAGTAGCCTTCCGCCCCAAGCATTAGATAGTTTTTTCCATCTGGCGGCTGTAGTTCCCCGTGAACTGAGTTTAAGCTTTGCTGGAGTGTCTTTGCATCAAACAGTACCAGAATGGGCAACTTTAATCACCTCACAGTTTTTGCATGGTGGCTTACTGCACTTGGCTGGCAATATGTTGTTTCTGTGGATATTCGGTAACAACGTTGAAGATAAATTAGGTCATGCCAAATACTTATTGTTTTATTTAGCTTGTGGTGTGTTAGCGTCTTTGACCCAGTGGTACTTCTCCCAAGATTCTAACATTCCATCTTTGGGGGCTAGTGGTGCGATCGCCGGAGTTATGGGCGCATATATTCTCCGGTTCCCCAAAGCCGAAATTCTGGGTGTTGTACCTTTAGGCATTTTCTTCCCAACTTTCCGAGTTCCCGCCTATTTCTTTTTAGGATTTTGGTTTCTCCAACAATCTTTCTACGGACTTGCTAGTTTAGAAGCACCTACTAATATAGGGATGGAAAGCGGCGGTATCGCTTACTGGGCGCACGCAGGCGGCTTTATCTTTGGGGCTATTCTCGGCCCAGTTTTGGGTTTATTTAGCGACAAATCCCCCGAAGAATCGTGGTAAAGCTAAGACAAGTTTGGATTATTGATTTTAGCAAGCAATATTCCCCACTCCCTACTCCCCACTTTCTCACAGGTGCAATTATCAAAATTGTTCAACTGCCAGCTACACAAGCTATATTGCAGTTAATTGATAATTAGGAAAAACACCTGTGTTTCCACTCTATGACGAAAATCCAACGCGAATCAAACCGTATTTCACTTACGGTTTGATTGGCATGAACGTTTTAGTTTTTCTTCATGAAGTGAGTTTATCTAATGCCCAGTTGAATCTCTTTTTCAGTGAGTATGCTGTAGTACCCAGAGAATTAACCTATAACTTTTCTGGTGAGTGGATAACTTTAATTACATCACAGTTTCTCCACGGTGGTTGGTGGCATTTGATATCCAATATGGTCTTCCTGTGGGTCTTTGGCAACAACATCGAAGACCGTTTGGGTCATTTCAAATATCTGATTTTTTATTTGGCTTGCGGTGCTTTAGCCGCTTTGTCCCAGTGGGCGATAGGAATTGAGTCTCCTATTCCTTCTTTGGGGGCTAGTGGTGCAATTTCTGGAGTTTTAGGTGCATATTTAATTCGCTTTCCTCATGCCAGAATTACAACCTTAGTATTTTTAGGTTTTTTTGTCACTACAATTAGCGTTCCCGCACTGGTAGTCATTGGCATTTTCTTTATACAAAATGTCATCTCTGGTCTCGCCAGCCTGCAAGCTGCTGCTAATATGAGTGTCCAAACTGGGGGCGTTGCTTATTGGGCGCATATCGGTGGCTTTGTGTTTGGAATTATACTTGCGCCCTTGTTTGGTTTATTTAAACGTGACTATGAATAGGACTATCAAGAGTACTGATTGCTGAGTATAGAGGGTGTAAGGGCTTCGCCGTGAACTTCAGCAAGCCCTAGGTATTCAAAATCCTTACACCCTTTTTCTAGCTCACGCTGGAATTTCAATCATAAATTCTGTACCTTCGCCTAAAACAGAATTGCAACTTAACTTACCACCATGAGTATCTTCGACTATTTGTCGAGCTATAGCCAATCCTAATCCCGTCCCTTTACCGACTCCTTTAGTAGTAAATAAATGGTCGAATATTTTTTGCTTCACTGACTCACTCATTCCTTTACCATTATCAGCAATTGAGATTTTGACGTATTTATCTGCTATCAATGTTGTAATTGTAATGCGGTTAGGATGAGCTTGAATTTCTGCAAAACTCTTACCAGTATTTGATTCATCTAAAGCATCAATAGCATTGGCAAGAATATTCATAAATACCTGATTTAACTGTCCAGGAAAACATTCTATTTGGGGTAAATCACCATAATTGGTCACAACTTCAATTGCTGGACGTTGTTCGTTAGCTTTGAGGCGATGTTTGAGGATTAAAATTGTGCTGTCAATGCCTTCATGAATATTAAATGGTACTTTGTAATCTTTATCTGCTCGTGAGAAAGTACGCAGACTAGTGCTGATATTTTTCAGGCGATCGCAAGCCATGACCATTGCATCCAGCATTTGTGGTAAATCTTCTAAGGTATAATCTAAATCAACTTCTTTAGCATGGTGTCTGATGTCATCGCCGGGATTTGGGAGCGTTGCTTGATATAGTTCCAGATGTTGGATAATATCTGCAAAGGCGGGTTTAGTTTGTTGTAGTGTGGCATAAATAAACCCAAGAGGATTATTCATTTCATGGGCAACACCAGCCACAAGATTACCCAAGGCAGACATTTTCTCGCTTTGGACAATTTGTAAGTTTGCCTGTTGTAATTCTTGTAAGGCTGTGGCTAATTCTTGGGATTTTTGTTGAATTTTGGCTTCAGCTTGCTTGCGATCGCTAATATCTTTAGTAAACACGAAATTGTATTCTTTATCCTTGAATTTTACATAGTTAACATTGACTTCAACAGGATAAATCTTGCCAGATTTATGCCGATGACAGCTTTCAAGAGTGAATGAACCTTGTTCACAAATATCTTGCCAATGCTCTGGCCATGATTCTTTCGGAAAAACCGGATCGAAGTCAAAAATGTATTTACTAATCATCTCTTCTTTACGATATCCCAAACCTTTACAAGTAGCATCATTGACATAAAAAATCCGCCCATCTGGCTCAATCCACCAGACAGAAACATTTGTTTGATCAATGGAAATTTGATTGAGCAATGCTTTTTCCATTGCTTGTTGCATTTGTTGGTAAAGTCGCGCATTTTCTAAAGCTATGGCAGCTTGAGCAGAAAGTATCTGAATAGTTTGTAGACGTTCTTGAGTAAATACTCCTGCTGCGGCACGACTTTCTAGATATACTATGCCTACCAAATTGCCTTGGTTAAGAATCGGTGTACACAAAACACTCTGGGGTTGATATGTGAGCATATATTCTCCAATCAGCCCAGGAATATCTGTTTGGCAATTATCTATGACAATTGTTTGTTGTGTATTTTTGACGTAATTGATAATTTTGACAGGGATATCTTGATACTCATCAAGTGACTCTGCGGAAATTATTGTTTGTAGAGAATTAATTTCCGCATTAATTGAGGTAATGGCACGAATTTGTAAAACATCATCCTGATTGAGAATTAACGCAGATTTATCAGCACCAGAGTTTTGCAGGATAATTTGGGTGAGGTTGGTAATTAACTCATCTAATTCGATGTTGCTAGAAATAGTTTGCGCTGCTTTGAGTACGCTGGTAAAGTCCAGGACATCGGAAATAGCCGTGTTATTGCTAGTAATATCATCTGGAGTCAATATAGATTTTAAAGGAAGGGGAAGGGAAGTAATAGTTTCCCAGGAATTTAGTTTGATCTGTTTTTGTTCGATGATCAGTTTGAGTAGTTGAGGATAGCGTTTTTCTAAATTCTCTGCTTTTGCTTTTGCCCCCCAAAGAGCATAACAATAATATGCTTCTTGCATATATGCTTGGGCAACTTTTTCTTTACCCCATTCCAGGTAGAATTTAGCAGCCAGTTCGTTAGCTAAAGCCTCATCTTGAATAAATTTGTTGTCTTTAGCTAGGGAAATAGCGCGATCGTAACATTCAATCGCCTCAATTTTGTTACCCAATACCCGATGATGTTCTGCTGCGACTAATTCCCAGCGATGAAGATGATTACAAGCCCCTAAATTTGCCCAATGTTGTAGTTTATCTTGATGTTGTTGAACTCGTAGCAAGATTGTCTGACGGTCTTTTGTGGATGCGGCTGCATACTGAGTTAATTGAATCAGCGCATCATAAAAGGAATAAAGGGGAATGACGAACATCGCCACCCCACCGTCTATATATTGGACAGCTTGGTCAGATAACTGAACAGCTTCTGCTTCCTTGCCAAACAAATAATAGAGAAACATTTGGTTGAGATGGGACATCAGCAAAGCACTACGTTGATTAGTCGCTTGCAGTTCTGGAAGAGATTTGTGGACATCGAATATTGTTCCAGTCAGGTGATATGGTACTTCTGCTCGTCCCAATAAATTGAATACAGTTTGTTGATAAATTTCTAGCCAATAGCCAGTTCCTGTTTGCTTGTATTGATGAATAGTATTAAGATAGGTGTTCATCTTTTGGGCAAGTTCGGTTAATTCCTGCCCTGCGTGATAGCTGTAATAACAATATGCTGCCGCATTAAAACAAGCCGTCTCTACCTCTCCAGTTTCTAACCCACTGGTGTAGGCTTCTTGTAATGGCAGTAAAACTTCTGCTAAGGGAGTTTTCCAATGTTTGATGAAGTGATGAACCACATACCAACTTCTGGATTTAAAGCGTGTCAGTTGAATTTTCTCTAACAGGCTCAAAGCTAATTCACCAAATAAATAACCGTTGTCAATATCGCCAACAATACCACACAGCACTAAGCCATAATCGACATAAGAAAATATAGAACTAGGGCAATTACCAGACTGGATAGATAATTCGATTTGCTTACCAATCATTAATGGCATGAAGTTAGGAGAACCCATATAGGCAGCAGGGACAAGAACTGTCAAAAGCTCCATCGCGGCTAACAGATGTGGATCGCTCATAGTTGGTAGATCGAGCAATTCTAGAGGTGATTTATCTGTCCAGAGCGATCGCGTTAGAGCAAAAGCTTGTCCAATATCTGCCTCATTGGGTTGTGCAGGAAATTCAATTCCTAGAGAGCGTAGCACCTGTAATCCAATCTCAACAGCGTATAAGAATTGCCCCTGAGCTTTAGCACCTAAAAACCGAGTTTGTTGAACTTTGATAGTATCAAGTAAGGTTTTTGCTTGTTGCAATACTACACTCGCCCAGCGTTCCATCTGCTCAAAGTCAGTCTTGACATAGCTGGCTTCGGCAATTTCTTCATAGAGTGCCAGAGTCAGGGGATAATGACTTTGCCAAGCAGTACCAGGCAACAATTCTATCCCTGTGCCTAGATAGTTAATGGCTGCATTATAGGCGGTAGCAACTTTAGCTTTGCGTCCAGCCGCGAGATTTAATTCAGCTAAATTTTCTCGATCTTGGGGCGTTGTGATAAGAGCAATACCAAAATTTAAATGATTAACAATATCAAATAATCGTTCTTCCCTGTCACTGGGGTGAGAATTTTGTAATAATAGCCGACCGATTTGCAGGTGAGTGGTTTGTTTCTGCTCGTCAGCAATTAGCGAATAGGCTGCTTGTTGTACTCTGTCATGTAAAAATTTGTAGGTGACAGTTTCTTGATTTTCTAATGTCTGTGACTGGGTTTCTTGTCCAACATAAAACTTATAAACTTCATTAATTGGTAAAATCAACCCCTCTTGTAATGCTTTCCACAATGCAGATGCTGTTTCAATTTGAGATTGTTGGGAAACAATAGCCAAGGTATTTAAATCAAAAGAGTTACCAATACAAGCTGCGAACTGTAACACATATCGAGTTGATTGTGGGAGTTTTTGTAGTTGCAAACTCATAAAAGCAACAACATCATCTGTCACCGCTTGGGTTTTTATTTGGGTGATGTCACATTGCCAGCATCCTAACTCAAAATTAAATGTAATTAATCCTTCTTGATGCAGTGCTTTGAGAAATTGCGTAGCAAAAAATGGGTTTCCTTGAGTTTTTTGATAGATTAGTTCAGAAAGATTCTCCGCTAATTTTTCTGGAGATTTGAGTGTATCGGCAACTAACTGATTGACTGTGTTTTGAGTTAGTGGTTTTAAAGTAATTGTATTGAGTTTGGCTTGTTTTTTGTGCAGATCAAGCAAAGTCAACATTAATGGATGTCCTGCTGGGACTTCGTTATCACGGTATGCGCCAATTAATAACAGATGACTGGTATCAGCCATTAATAACTGGATTAATTTTAATGATGCCGAGTCTGCCCATTGCAAATCATCTAAAAACATCACTAAGGGATGTTCTTTGCTGGTAAATACTTGGGTAAATTTTTGAAATAATAAGTTAAAGCGATTTTCGGCGGCTGTTCCTGATAATTGTACGGCTGGGGGTTGTTCGCCAATAATGTTTTCTAGTTCTGGGATAACGTCAATGATTACTTGGCCATTGTCACCCACAGCTTCTAAGATTTTGTGTTTCCATTGCTGAATTTGGACATCATTTTCGGTTAATAGTTGCGCCATTAAATCTCGGAAGGCTTGGACAAATGCACTGAGGGGAATATTGCGATTAAATTGGTCGTATTTCCCTTTAATAAAATAACCGCGTTGTTTAACAATAGGTTTATGTACTTCGTTGACAACGACTGTTTTCCCAATTCCAGAGAAGCCGGCTACTAGCATCATTTCTGTCGCACCCTGACTGACTCTCTCAAATGCTGCTAGGAGGGTGTTGACTTCGGTTTCTCTGCCATAAAGTTTATCAGGAATAATGAAGCGATCGCACACATCCCGTTGTCCAATCTCAAAGCTTTGAATTTCAGCAGTTTCTTTGAGTTGAATTAAACATTTTTCTAAATCAAATTTCAATCCCAACACACTCTGATATCTGTCCTCAGAATTTTTCGCCATTAATTTCCTGACAATTTCTGAGATAACTGAAGGGATATCTGGATTAATTTCATTTACTAATGGTGCTGTTTTAGCAAGATGAGAATGTACTAATTCCATCGCATCATTAGATGAGAATGGTAACTCTCCCGTGAGTAATTCATAAAAAGTTACACCGAGGGAATAAAAGTCTGTACGGTAGTCAATCACTCGGTTCATTCTCCCTGTCTGTTCTGGAGAAATGTAGGCTAATGTTCCTTCTAAGACATTAGTTTTAATTAAGGTTTGGGTTTCTCGTGGTAATAAAGATGCAATACTAAAGTCAATTAATTTAACTTGTTTGGTTTGGGGGTTAATTAAGATATTGCTGGGTTTAATATCTTTATGAATTATCCTTTCTTGGTAGAGTAAGTCTAGGATGTTACAGAGTGCGATCGCTATTTCTAAAAATTGCTGGAGAGATATTCGGGGTTCTCTCATTTGCCACTGTTTCAGAGAAATTCCGCCAAAGTCTTCTAGTATCAAGACATAACTATTTTGATATGCTTCTAAACTATAAGTTTGAACAATTAAATGTGAGTTGAGATTCTTTGTGATGGTGTATTGGTTACGAAATGATAAGAGTTCGCTAAAACTGGGATAAGGATTTTTCAGCACTTTCATGACTACAGGTAATGAGTCAATTTCTCTGTATCCCCGGTAAACCAATGTTCTCGCACCATTATAAATTTCTTCTGTGATTTGATATCCAGGAATACTGATCAGAGTAGTTATCATACCTATTAAAGCCTTAAAATCTCTGGCTTTAGTATTCCCAGATACAGACAATATTTTACCGGCGAGTTTAAATTACCTACCTATTTTACAATTTTCAGTCTGATTACGTATCTTTGAACAACCTGAGAATACTGGATTTCTACTCAGTACTTAAAATTCTGTTGGCCTTGAATTTACAACGCTCAGTCCTGAGTGCTGAGTGCTGAGTAAGAAGAAAGAGGAAGGAAGTACTTCTGCACTATGGTCAAAGCCCCGCCCGATGTTAAGCGGAATCCTATTACCGAGAGAAGGTTGATACCCCACCCCTGGCGATGCACTGAGCTTGTCGAAGTGTGGGTGGTCTTTTTAACTCAGCACTCAGCACTTTTAACTCAGCACTCTTCATTTGCTACAAGTATCTCTGTGTAAAGCACTCAGCACTTCGCTACAGTTAGCCCGCATTTCTCACAAGCTTCAGGCGTTTGATGGAGCAGGGGGGCGGAGGGGCGGAGGGGCGGAGGGGCGGAGGGGAAAGAACTTGTACAAGAACTCTCCCCTGCTCCCCTGCTCCTCTGCACAAGCGCAGGCTTTGACAGGTGTGGTGAGAAATCCGGGTTAGCATCATCCGAAGATTCCGCATACCTGTATCTGTGCTTACTTTGTCTTTACACAATGTATGCTAGAGTTTCTCAACTAATGGTTTTTATTACATTCGCAAAATTTAAATAATTATGGCAGATCAATCAGATTTTCTCTCAAATCTCTCTGATTTTCTTTATCCTCGCAGTTGCTATTATGGTCAATTCAAACCAGAATACCTAGTATTTAACGCGAGTCTACAAGAATTTGCTCAAAGAGTCAGCTACATTAGTAACCTGCAAACTAACGGTAAACTTTCACCAGAAGAAGCTTACCAGCAAATCAGAACTTTGTGGAAACAATTAAAACATGCCAAAAAACAACTAGAAATTACCAAAGAGGCATTTGGTAGCAATAATCCTCAACAATAGTCAATCATTTTTAATAAAAAAGATTTTTGTTCCTCGGCGCTAACTTTTGCGTTGAAACTGATAGCACTCGGCTTTACTCCAACGGCAAAACATCATGGAAATGGTTGTAGTCGATGTAACGATGACCATCGGAGGTGTGATGCAGGATATCAACAAATCGATGATTCCATAAAATCTCATTAGTTCCATAGCTATGACGTGCATGAACAACTTGTGCAACGGTTTCATCAATGCCTGTTAAAGAGATCATCAATACACTATTGGTTTGAATTAAAGAATCTGGTGTCACACCATATAAAGGACTAGATTCATCAATGATGTGCATAACTGACCAGCTTAAGGCAAAGCCTGGGGTTTGCTGTCGCAAAAGTTTAAGATCATAAATACGACGCATAAACTCACCTTCGGCAGTAATTTCATCACGCATTAAATAAACCCGCATCTGGGCTTCTAAAATTAAATTCCGTCGCTGGTTAGCGGTGCGAAACATGAGAGTTGGGGCTTGTTCATAGGGAACAATGACGGCCACACGGCTAAAAATGACACGGGCTGTGGGCCGAGAAAACCGGGCAAAGGCTAACCCCGTCATCATAGCAATTCCCATGACACCCGCGATCGCTTCAATCGTCACAATAATATTGGCGTAATTTGTCTTGGGATACATTGCCCCGTAACCAATCGATGCCAGAGTCTGCACACTAAAGAAAAAAACATCTAAAAAAGAACCAGGACGGGCATTAGCAATGCAATCTCCGCCTAATAAATATGCCAAAGCAAATAGGGTATTAATAGCTACGTAAACCGCAAAAATTACTAGTACAAATCCAGACCAAGGAATTGTTAAGAGTAAATGATAGGGATCGCGCCAATAGGAGTGCCAGACACCCAAACCCATAATCTCAACATTACCATTGCGGTACTTGAGATGGACAATGGGTTGTGAACACTGTCGTTGCTGGCGTACAGGTTTTTTAAATGGAAATTTCATTGGTGTAGCTAAAATAACGGCAAATCATGATGA
This sequence comes from Nostoc sp. FACHB-190, assembly GCF_014696905.1. NCBI lineage: Bacteria > Bacillati > Cyanobacteriota > Cyanophyceae > Nostocales > Nostocaceae > Nostoc > Nostoc sp. FACHB-190. Next base: position 80,986 of record NZ_JACJQW010000028.1, on the reverse strand, counting down.
TCACTAGGGTGACAAGCACTGGTTTACGTTCTTTGCAGTTTTTGACCCCCTTTTTTTGTCTCTTTCTAAATTTAAGTTTTTGCATACCTGAATTTAACTGAATTTTTAGAGTCCTGAATTTAACTGAATTATTGATTGTAAAAGTCAAGGATACTTTGAATTGTGGCAAGCCACTTCCAGCCATAGACAAACATTAGCTAATACGCTGATTGCAATGGCAAAAACGCTGAATAATTAGCAGCGAGTGGGAGAGGACTTGCCAATCACTCGTTTTTCTATATTCGCATTGTTCACTTTTCGTTCTGCTGGTCAATGCGTAAATTTTACTCACGTTAAATTAGGAGAAATATCATGAGTTTCAATCCTGCAAATACAAAATTTTTTGTGACACCCTTTGGTTGCCACAAAACGGTTTGATAAAAAGTCCTAAATATCGCCAACAATAAAATTTAAGTGAATCTACCGTGTATCACATGGAGAAGATGGACGTAATTCTCCGTGTAATACAAGTAAAAGTAGCGAGCTTGTCACTAGTCGCTATGTAGATTCTGAAAGCCTTGCCCTGCAAGGCTTTCAGAAATAAAACTGCTACTTTACTTGAAAATCGCCAAAAAAGTGAACAGGGCAACCAAACAGCGCAAGTTTTTTCATAATTTTGCGTAGGTCTTGATAAGTCATGGGTATTTACTCATTACTCATCACTTACACCTCATGCTCAACTGCCAATTCCCCACTCCCCAAATCTAAAACAGTAATATCTAACTGTGGTTCATGGGTTTCTACAACGGGTTTTCTGACTCTGTAAGGAATTTCCTCGATCGCCAAGTTATCGTTATCGAGGTCATCGTAAATTAGCTGTAAATGCTTTTCATTCAGATGATGGAATATCTTACCACTGTATTTACTGGCATCTGCACCTAAACCTTGGATGCGAATTAAACCATTAAATACAGTCGCCCTGGCTAAATAAATTACTGGGTCATCACGAAAGGGGACATTGACGGTAGTTGTAGCGGTGAGATGCGCCATCCCTCTTTCGTCCATTTCCTTGCCTAAAGCGATCGCAGTTTTTTCTAGTCCGCGAATAGCGACGATCGCAGCTGCCACAGCCATTGTAATATCTGTACCATCATCAGCTAAAATCTTCTGGGATGAAAGAAACTCGTAATTTTCTTCGCCAATATCACGGCGTAGGCGTTGATGGACGATGTTACGGGGATTGTAATGTGTTAGTGCGCCAACAATTGCCCCACAAGCCGCACGGGGTTCGCGCCACAAAGATTCTTGGGTTTTGCCGTAGATTAATTGTTCACCTAAATCTAAACGTCCGACATGGGTTTTTAAATCGAGGGCGGCGAGAATAAAAGATTGAGAATTACCTGCATAAATTTGAGTGCGCCAAGTTTCATCTAATTGATGGGCGATGGTAACGTGGGCTAAGGTTGCGCCATCATCAGTACCGCCGCCTGTGGGGAAAAACGTCTCTGTTTTTAACTCACCAATTTCTGATAAAGTGGCAAACCGGGAAGCAACCACATCACGATACGTTCTAGTTGACTCGCCTTGGTGAATGCGATCGCCACAGTTAGTATATGCCAAGGTGGTGACAACACTCGGTAAACTCAAATCAGCCGCACAAGCTTTTAAATCCGAAATACTCGCCCCAGCAAATTGTAATTCATCTCGGAGTATTTGCAGACCATTCACCAGAGTATAGCGATCGCTAACAATTTCATTGAGGTAGATATTTTTTGCACTATCCTCTTGTCCAAATCTGGCGGATAGTTCCCAAAACTTGTCAATTCTGGCACTCGCTAAAGATGGATCAAATGCTGAAAACATAAGTATTTGGCGGTAATAACTGGGTAAAGAAGAAGTCAGGAGTCAGAGTTGTAATTTCACCCTGCCACTGTATAAAATTTATGATGAATTCCGGCTTTTTACTTTTATGTAAACAATTTCTGCTGAATTTTAATCCCAAATTTGTAGAGAGGTTGTATACAAAGTCTCTACTTACGCAGTGAGACGAAAAACTAGGGGTTTTGGGAAGAGTATCAGGGTTCAGAGGTATAGGGGTGTATGTATCCAAAACTCTTACACCCCACACCCCTTAACCCTTACACCCAGTCTCCACAGACAATTTTTGTGCGTAATACCATTTCACGAAAAGTTCGATACAGATGTAAACTCTGAAGGCTTTGCTGCATCTAATTTTTTTAATTGCGATCTTCGCAGCGTTAGCGACGTTCGCGTAGCGTCTCTCTTTGGGAGAAGGAGCGTCTGCCTCGAATTGTGAATTAGTATCAGCCCCAGCGATACCCATTTCTCAGCCTTTTGATATAAGTTTGTTTATTTTTGAAAGATTAAAGTAAAAGATTAATTCAGATAAAAACTTATGACAACCGAGCAAGAACTTCGATCTCTTTTTAATACCCTAGATGGAGATCAAGACGGTAAAATATCCCTGAATGAGCTTTTTTTAAGTCCTGGCTTAAGTGCAGTCATCTCATCACAAACAAATGCCACTAGTCCTCAAGAATTGATAGTACAGTATGATTCAGACAAAGACGGTAGTATTACCTTTGAAGAGTTAAAGCAAGCAGTCCAAGAAGCAAGTAATTTAACAGATTTCGCGTAATTCCCCTTCCTCAGCATCAGCAGAGAGGGGATGTAAGCGAGTCAAAAACGAAACGCCCACACCCCCTGTTTTACCTACGGTAAAACAGGGGGTGTGGGGGAGAATCCCCCAAATCTTGCTTATTACCTGATAGTAGTAGGGTGGGCATAATATACCCACCCCAAAAAAACTTGACTCTTAACCTACATCATCGTGAGCAAAACGGTTGAAGAGGAAGTCTAAGGCATAGTTACGCAGCTTGTAATATTGTGGATCTTCCATGATGCGGGCGCGATCGCGGGGACGAGAAAAGGGAATTTCCATGACTTCGCCAATTTTGGCGTGAGGGCCATTGGTCATCATCACTAATTTGTCTGCTAAAAATAACGCTTCATCAATGTCATGGGTAATCATTAACACTGTACAACGGTTATCGTTCCAAATTTTCAGCAGTTCTTCTTGCAATTCTTCTTTAGTAATCGCATCTAACGCCCCGAAAGGTTCATCTAAAATCAGCACCTTGGGACGAATTGCCAACGCCCGTGCAATAGAAACGCGCTGTCTCATACCGCCGGACATTTGCATTGGCTTTTTCTCCATTGCGTCAGCCAGTCCCACCATTGCCAAATGATCACGAACAATTGCTCTTTTCTCCGCTTCTATTTTGTTGGGGTAAACTGCATTCACCGCTAAGTAAATATTTTCAAATGCAGTCCGCCAAGGTAACAGGGCGTAGTTTTGAAACACAACCATCCGGTCTGGGCCTGGCTTAGTGATGGGTTGACCTTCCAGTAACACTTGTCCAGTTGTAGGAAAGTTAAACCCAGACACCATGTTTAGCAGTGTAGATTTGCCACAACCAGAGTGACCAATCACACAAATAAATTCACCTTGGTTAACGCTGAGGTTAACACCATCAAGAACAGTGAAGGGGCCTTTCTTGGTAGGGTAAACTTTGCTAACATCTCTGATTTCGAGGAAAGCTCTGCTGTTATCGCTGATAGTTGGTAATGGTCTTCTGGAAGTGCCGGTGACGGTGGACAAATTGCGGTTTTGCATGGCGGGGAATGGGGTGTGAAGGGTGAAGTAGGCTGGGGGAATGTAGCGTAACGTTTTAATTTTTGTTAGATCCCCCCAACCCCCCTTAAAAAGGGGGGCTAATCATCTTTTTTGATTACCCCCTTTTTAAGGGGGTCGCCGTAGGCGGGGGGATCTTCAACGATGAAGTTCAGAACTTGGTGAATGAACCTTTTATCTTCAACGATGAGGTCTTGAGGTTCATTGTTTAACCTTTGAGGTTCGACGATGAGGTTCTGAGCTTGGTGAATGAACCTTTTATCTTCAACGATGAAGTTCCAAGGCTCATCGTTCAACCTTTTATCCTCAACGATGAAGATCCAAGGTTCATCGTTCAATCTTTGAGGCTCATTGTTGAACCTTTTATCTTCAACGATGAGGTTCTGAGGTTCATCGTTCAAGCTCGGAGGTTCAAATTTCAGTTACGCAATTCTTCTAATGGGCGCATCGAGGATGACTTCAGCAATAGAAAAGTCGCGTTTAATGTCTAAACTGTTGAGGTAGGCAATGGGGTCATCAGCATTAAAAGGCATACCATCAAATAATTGAATTGGTTGGCGAGTGTAGCTGATATCTAAACCTAATTCCCGCGCGGCGGTACTGAAGACGCGCACCCGACAAATTCGTTCGACAACTTCTACCCAGTTTCTGGGGAAGGGAGTATCACCCCAACGCGCCAACTGAGTCATAATCCAAATTTGTTCTGTACGGCTGGGGCGGTTAATAGCCGAATCAGAGTAAAACTGGTGGTGGGCGTAGTCTCGTAGGGGATGATCTATGTCACAAGTCAGGTTATCCGGGTCTTCTAGCTGGATGTAGTCTAAATCAGTACTGACGTAATCTCTCCCCGCCACAATTCTTCTAACTTCTTCGGTATTTTGGGGATCTGCACAGTATTGGCAGGCTTCTAACAACGCTTTGGTTAAAGCAATATGGGTATTAGGATACATTTCTGCCCAATCTTCCCGCACACCGAGAACTTTACCGGGGTGTCCTAACCAAACTTCTAAGTCTGTGGCGATGGTAAAGCCGACATTTTCCACGGCGGCGCGATAGTTCCAAGGTTCACCCACGCAGTAACCGTCAATACTCTTGTTTTGCAAGTCAGCGACCATCTGGGCGGGTGGAATAATGTGCATATCCACATCCGTATCCGGGTCAATACCACCAGCCGCCAACCAATAACGTAGCAACATATTGTGCATGGAGGCGGGATGGACTACGCCCATTGTGTGGCGTTGTTCGCGGGTGCGGAGGAGGTAATTTTTGAAGTCTGATAAGGTGCGGACACCTTCATCATAAAAGCGTTTGGCTAAGGTGATGGCGTTACCGTTGCGGGTCATGGTGAGGGCGGTAACAACGGGGAGGGGTTGGTTTTTATACCCGCCCAAGGTTAACCACATTGGCATCCCGGAAGGCATTTGGGCTGCATCTATATAACCGCCTGTGATCCCGTCAACGATACCCCGCCAGCTAGTTTCCCGGACTAAGTTAACTTCATCTAAACCATGCTTGGTAAAGAAACCTTTTTCTTTGGCGACAGCGAGGGGGGCGCAGGCGGTGAGGGGTAGGAAGCCAATTTCTAAGTTAACTTTTTCTAAACCGTGGCGAGAAATGGCTGCTGTTTTCCGCGCCCGGAGTTTCTTAATGCGTTTTTGCTGGTTGAGGAAGTAAATCATTTCACTCCGCAAGCTGTAGTAGCTGGGGTGTTCCACAACTTCCATGCGTTTGCGGGGTCTGGGGATATCAACTTCTAGGATGTCGCCGATTTTCGATTCGGGGCCGTTGGTCAACATCACAATTCTGTCAGACAACAGCACAGCTTCGTCTACGTCGTGAGTCACCATTACCGCAGTGACTTCATTTTCTTCGCAGATTTGCATTAACTGTTCTTGTAAGTTACCCCGTGTTAGAGCATCTAACGCACCGAAGGGTTCATCTAACAGTAATAGTTTAGGACGGATTGCCAAGGCGCGTGCGATCGCTACCCGTTGCTTCTGTCCCCCGGATAACATTCCTGGCTGTTTGTCGGCGTGGGGACGCAAACCCACCATATCTATATGTTTGTCAACAATTCCCTTACGTTCTGCCGCAGGTAAACCATTCATTACCGAGTCTACCGCCAAGGCAATATTTTCTCTCACTGTCCGCCAAGGTAACAGCGAATAATTTTGGAATACCACCATCCGGTCTGGCCCTGGCTTGGTGATTTTTTGTCCTTGCAGTGTCACAATACCTTCGGTCGGCAAATCCAAACCCGCAATCATATTTAATAATGTGGATTTACCGCAACCAGAGTGACCAATTAAAGAAACAAACTCACCTTTTTTAATTTGCAGGTCAATACCTTTTAAAGCAATATATTGACCACCGCCACTTAAATTAAATACCTTATCAATTTGATCAACAGCAACGAATACTGACATGGCTTTAAAGTCTGAAGTATAAAGTCTGAAGTGTGAAATGGGGAAAGGTGACAGTTGACAGGTGACAGGTTATAGATTCTTGCTCTGTAACCTGTCACCTCTAACCTGTAACCTACTTTTGTTCTGCTGGTAAAATCAGGTTTTGTAACCAAGCCATGAACTTGTCGAGTAATAAACCAACGACACCGATATAAACCAGAGCCAAAATTACTTCACTCACGTCGTTGTTTTGGTAAGCATCCCAGATAAAGAAACCGATACCGACGATACCAGACATAACGATTTCTGCCGCGATAATCGCTAACCAAGCCAAACCAATCGCAATTCTTAAGCCAGTAAAGATGTAAGGTAACGCTGCCGGAATCAAAATGTTAATAAAGTATTCTTTGCGGCTGAGTTGCAGAACTTTAGCAACGTTGTTGTAATCTTGGGGAATTTGAGTTACACCAACCGCAGTGTTAATTAAGATGGGCCAAATTGCAGTGATGAAAATTACGAATAATGCTGCTGGTTCGTTTTGGCGCAATGCAGCCAAAGAAATAGGAACCCAAGCCAAAGGCGGTACAGTTCTTAATAGTTGAAACAGTGGGTCTAAAGCTTTGGACATGGTTTGATTCACACCAATCAAAATGCCCAAACCAATACCAACAATCGCCGCTAATGTGTAACTAATAGCTACCCGTTGCAAACTAGCTAAAATTTGCCAGAATAGACCTTTATCAATACCACCTCTGTCATAGAAAGGCCAGAAAATGAGTACCCAAGTATCTTGCACTACCTGAATTGGCCCTGGCAATGTGGCACCAGGAGTCCAAGCAAATAATTGCCACAGTCCGAGGAAGATTAATATTGCGATCGTCGGCGGTACAATATTCGGCAATTGTTTTTGCAGTTGCGCGATAAAACTATTATCTAATCTGGGGCTACTTGGTCTTTTCTGTGCAATTGTCATGATTTTTCTCTCAATTAACTAATGACTCTCCGAATTTTAGATTTTAAATTTTTGATTTTGGATTGAGGAACTATTCAATCTAAAATCTAAAATTGTTAAACACTTACTTTTTTAATCTTGAGACTCTTGAGGTATGCTTCTGGATTTTCAGGATCAAATTTCACCCCATCAAAAAATTCTTCTACGCCGCGAGATGTGCTTGTGGGAATATCCGCCGCCGCGATACCTGCTTCTTTTGCCGCTTCTTTCCAAATGTCTTCGCGGTTAACTTTATTGATTAGTTCTTTAGCCTTCGCTGCATTGTTGGCGAGGTAATCTTTGGGTAAGAATCCCCAACGCACGTTTTCAGTTATGAACCACAAATCATGACTCTTGTAGGGATAAGACACACTACCTTTTTCATCTTTCCAGTAATAAGCAGCCATTGATTTATCGTCAATTTTCCGACCATCACCCATGTCATATTTACCTTGATATGGGTCTGCTAAAATTTCCGGTGTGGGTAAGTTGAAATAATTTCTCCCTGCGAGAATTGCGGCGGCTTCTTTGCGGTTGTCAAAGTTATCCAACCACTGTTGCGCCTCCATAATGCCTTTTAAAATTGCTTTGGTGGCTTTGGGATTTTTATCAACCCAGTCAGCCCGAATGGCTAGGTATTCTTCTGGGTGATTTTTCCAAATCTCTGCGGTTAACGCTGCCATGAAACCGATTTTATCTCTGACAATGCGATAAGGCCAGGGGTCGCCGGTGCTGAACGCATCCATTGTCCCGGTTTTCATGTTGGCGACAGTTTGCGCCGCAGGTACAGTCAGGAGTTTGACATCTGCATCGGGGTCTAAACCACCAGCCGCTAACCAATAACGAATCCACAAATCTTGGTTAACGTGGGGGAAGGTGAATGCAGCCGTGAATGGTGTAGAAGATTTGAGTTCTGCAAATAAAGACTTAGCTTGAGCAACTTGCAGACCAATTTTACCAGCATGTTTACTGGCGATCGCAATCCCGTTTCCATGTGTAATTAACTGCGCCAAAACATACATCGGGATTTTTTGATTTCCCTTAGTAATTAAACCTTCGGTAATTAAATGTGGCATGGGCATTTGCCATTGTCCACCATCAATCCCACCACCCGCAGCACCAATTTCAACGTTATCCCGCGCAGAACCCCAAGAAGCTTGTTTAGAAAGGTCTACTTTGGTCATCCCATACTTCGCAAAAAAGCCTTTCTCTTTGGCAATAATTAATGGTGCAGCCTCGACAATCGGCACATATCCTAACTTAACAGTATCAGTTTCTGGTGCTTGGTCTGGGCTAATATTTGCCACAGTTTGAGCAGTTGGCGCAGACTGAGAACTACCACCAGTCAAGCTATCTGGGGGGTTTCCTAAACAGCCTTTGAGAAATACCGCACTTGCAGAAGCCCCAGCAGTGACGATAAATTTTCGCCGCGAAATTTGGTTAAAAAATTCTGTCATATATGTCTCCTCAAAAGTGAATTTAAAATTTTTTAGGCATGACAATTAACGCAAGTCGAAGATAATCTCGCTTGTGGTAATTACAAAATAATTTCGAGCTATATTCAAACTAGTTAACTCATACCGACTATTTCTAATCAAAGGCTGAGATAACTAACTAGAAATAATTACTTGGTTTTCAGAGGGTGATTTGGGTATCACTTGATTCGTTGAAACTTAGTTTACAGGTTTTAAAACCAAATTGGTTAACTCTTAACCCCTGATTCTTAAATAAATATTAGATTGATCATATAAGTAAAAATTTATTATGGGCGGCCAAGTCAACGAATAATGGCAATGTATGGGAGGTTATTGATGATAACAATTCACTTGATTCAATGATGAACCTAGAAAAGCTTAATTTATGTCATTAACCATCAATAATTTATAATGCGTACTATTGTCTAAATCTTATATTTTGGCTTCACAATGAAATGTACTTGAAATAATTGATAATTATTGATGCTAATGATTGCTTTCTGTCTATAGATAATGGGGAAAAAGCGCAGATGTCAAAACCAGCAAAGCAGATATTCACGCCACTACCCGTTTATAAATACGATATTCCAGGTTGGCAACCAAATACACAAAAAGCCACCGCCGTCAATTTAGGAACTTTGACAATTGCCAGTTTTAACGTTCTTTGTGACCTCTACGAAAAAGATAAAATCGCTATCGAAAAAAGATTACCAGTAATTGTTGAGGAGTTAAGTCAATGTAACGCTGACATTATTGCTATTCAAGAAGCGACACCAAATTTATTAGAGTTACTTTTATCACAAACTTGGGTACGCAATTATTACATTTCTGAATCCAGTGCAGCCGTAACAGTGCGACCTTACGGTAACTTATTATTATCGCGTCTGCCTTTTACAATGGTTGAGCATCAATTTTGGGGACGCAAGCGGGTATTGGTAGGGAGTTGTGAAATTAATGACCAATTATTGCATATTGCCGTTGTGCATTTAACAAGCGATCGCTCTCAAAATGCCCTAGAAAAACGCCAACATCAGCTAACCACCATACTTGCATATCTCCAAACCCTCCCCGGAAGTAGCTTAATAGCTGGTGACTTTAATACGCGCGGTAACGAACAAGAAGACATAATAACAAATGCTGGATATATCGATATCTGGCAACAACTCAACCCCCAGACACCGGGTTACACATTTGATCCCCAACGCAACGCCTTAGCAGCGTTGATGAGTTTACAGGGAATACCCGCCAGGCTCGATCGCATTTTACTGCGAAGTCAAAACCATGATTGGCAACCACAGTCAATTGACTTATTCGCTTGTGAACCAGTCCCAGGTACAGCCGGGAAAATCTATCCATCCGATCATTTTGGTCTGCGTGCAGTTCTCAAAGCAACAAGTTGAAGAAGAATTCAGAAGTCAGAATTCAGGACTCAGAATGCAGTCTGTGGGCAAAAAAGACCTGCAACTAGTTGAATACAAGCTAATTTAAAATTTGGTAACAGAATTCAATTCTGAATTCTGACTCCTGACTCCTGAATTCTGTTTCATAACACCCTCTGCTGATGTCAGAGGTAGGATGAAGAGAATAATCCTTTTAAATTGGCGCGTAATGACTCTGGCTGAAACTCCCAACCAAGAAAATTCTCTTAATCCTTTGCTCACCCTCAACTACGAACCAGCCTTAGAATCTTTGGGTGATGATTACTACGACGAAGTAGCAACAGAGGAATTTCCCCAACATATTTTGCGTTGGCGGAATGATGCACTGTTATCTGATTTAGGGCTAAATCCTCCAGCCGTGACCGATGAGGATTTTATTACCGCCTTTGGCAAATTTCAAGGACGCAAACCTTTATTAGCACTACGCTATCACGGTTATCAATTTGGTACCTATAACCCGCAACTAGGCGATGGTAGAGGCTTTCTCTACGGTCAAGTCCGCGCTACCAATGGTGAATTATACGATTTCGGGACTAAAGGTTCTGGTAGAACACCTTACTCTCGTGGTGGCGACGGAATGCTGACACTCAAAGGCGGGGTGCGGGAAGTTTTAGCAGCCGAAGCCTTACATCAAATGGGAGTTCGTACCTCACGCTGTCTCAGTATGATTGAAACTGGTTTATCTTTGTGGCGTGGTGATGAACCTTCCCCCACCCGTTCCTCAGTCATGGTGAGAATGAGTAGTTCTCACATTCGCTTTGGTACGTTTGAGCGATTCCATTATTTACAGCGTCCTGATTTAACTCAAAAGCTCTTAGACCATGTAATTGAATATTACTATCGCCACTTAGTCAATCAAACAGATAAATACGCCTTATTTTATGCAGAGTTAGTCCAGCGAGTTGCTGAACTAGTGGCGCAGTGGATGGCTGCCGGTTTTTGTCATGGTGTGCTGAATACTGACAATATGTCAATTACTGGGGAAAGTTTTGACTATGGCCCTTATGCTTTTATTCCCACCTACGACCCCTATTTTACTGCGGCATATTTCGACTATTACAAACGCTATTGTTACGGTTATCAGCCAGGTATTTGTCAATGGAATTTAGAAATGTTGCAAGAACCATTAAAGGCAATTATTGACATAGCTGATATGCAAGCGGGATTAGCCAGCTTTGATCATTATTATGGTGCAGAATATCGCCGTTTAATGTTGAAAAAGTTAGGTTTTGAGGAGTTGAATCATCCCGAAGCTGATGAGCTTTTAGAATTAACAATAAAATTCTTAAAAGAAAGTCAAGTTGGTTATCATCTATTTTTCTTTGAAATGGCTCGGACTTTTTCTGCTAAATGGCGAGATGACCCAGCAGGCGTACTTAACAATTCAGAAATTGTACCCACCGCAGATACTTCAGGTATTTTTGATAGTTGGTGCATCCTCTACCATAAAATCTTAAATCATTTTGATTTAGATGAAATGGTAAATATAGCCCAGAATCTATCTCAGCACAATCCTCAAACTGTACTACTTAGACCTGTAATTGAATCGATTTGGCAACCAATAGTTGAGGCAGATGACTGGCAATCTTTTAGAGATTTAATTGATCAAATTCAAACTAAACAATAGAAGTAAGAATTCAGGAGTCAGAATCCAGAAGCCAGAAGGGTTGAAGAATGATGTGAATTATTTGATGAATCAATTTACTAATCTACTAAATACCTCTAAATTATGACTTCTGACTCCTGGGTACTGAATACTTACACAGATACAGAAGTCAGAAGTAGTCAAAGTGTTATGACTTATAGTCTAGATAAACCTTGATTTACCAACTTCTGACTCCTGACTTCTTAAACATACACAAGTAAATTTGGCAATCACACCGGATGTTATATAGGAATCCGATTTGATTTCTGAAAAAATCTAAGTAGATGTAGGGTGTGTTAGGCGTAAGCCGTAACGCACCAAAAGCCTTGGTAGCAGGTGCGTTACGCTATCGCTAACACACCCTACGTATCTGTTCAAAAATCAAATATTAGTCCTATATGTATATTGTTATTAATGCTACAGTATTTTCCCAAGTAATGAGGTAGAAAGCTAAGAACTCACTACAAAGATTTATTGTTATGCTTTCTTCTTCAAAATATATGAATTTAGGTATGATAAATCGGAATAGTCTGGTAAATTATGTAGTAAATATGCTAGACATCAAGACAATTTTTTCATGGATTTTGCGTCTTAACTCTTAAATTTGCTTTTCATGTTTTACCTTTTAACTTAACAGCAATTATCAAGTCGATAAACTCAATTCACTCAGTTTTATTAGTCAAACTGAGCAAATATATGGTTAATAACATGATAGGTGTTGTTGTGAAAATGCCGAGTTTAACAAAAATAAAAAATACTAATTGCGAACAATAAAATTTTGTTAATATTTTTTTATTAAAAATAAATCTTTTTATTTACCAGAGGAAAATTCGGTTGTTTCGGACGGAAAAATGTAAGCAAAATTTAATTATTGGATTACAAAAATACAATAAAATTCTATTTTAAAAAATGTCGATATTGTAAAATAAATATTCATAAATTTTAAAGTAATAATCATTCAAACAAATGCTGAAAGTGCTAGAGGATGAATAAGTGGTTAGGCAGCACAGATATCATCAATTTCCAGCAAGAGAAATTTTCAGCAAACGAGAGTTGCTGCCATTCCTAGTGGGGATTGTTGTATCAATTGCAGTATTTGTGCTTTGGCAGAGGCTAGTGGTTGAAGAGCAATACCATATTCAGCAGATGGTTCAACAACAAGCGATCGCCATTAAAACCGAATTAACTGCCCAAGTAAATATGCGGATTCTAGCACTAGAGCGCATGGGAAAACACTGGCAACTGCATGAGGCTTTAGATCGGCAAAATTGGCGAACCGAAGCAGCAGCTTACATACAAGACTTCGGTGGCTATCAAACCTTGGGATGGATTGATCCATTATTGCGTCTGCAATGGACTGTACCCGAAGTCAGCCATCAAGTTACCAAGACTTTAATAACCAGCCCAACACCTCAAATCCGCATAGCACTAGAAACAGCACGCAACAGCCGCCAAACGATTTTTACACCGACATTTGAGCTTTTTGAAGACAAGCCAGGATTTTTTGCATATTTACCCTTGTGGATTGGGGAGCAGTTTGATGGCTTGATTGTGGGGATTTTTCAAGTGCAATCGTTAATAGATGCAATATTGCATTTACCCCAAGGTTATCAAATTCAAATCTTCGAGAATAGCAAGTTAATTTACGGACAGAATTTTTTACCAACACAGCTATTAGATTGGCAAAAAACAGTTAATTTGGACTTATATGGAATCAACTGGCAACTGATAGTTTATCCTTCTTTAGAATTATTAACTAACTTGCGATCGCCACTGCCATTAGTTGTCTTAGTTTCTGGGCTAATAATTGCTGGCACATTAACATTATTGATTTATTTTGCTCAGAGTAGTGAACGACGCAATCAGCACATAGCCAGCATCAATCAAGAACTAGCCAACCGCATTTGTGAGCAGAAAAAAACCGAAATTGCCTTACGCGCCAGTGAAAACCACCTCAGAGAATTGCTGGAAACCGTCAAAGTTATTCCTTGGGAATTTGATATCAAAACTTGGCGATTTACCTATGTAGGGCCACAGGTAGAAGCTTTATTAAGCTATCCCATAGAAGAATGGTACCAAGAAAATTTTTGGCTAAATCATTTGCATCCCCATGACCGGGAACAAGCGATGGGAATTTATCAAGAAACTGTAGCTAAGGGAGAAAATCGGGAATTTGAATACCGAATGTTAACCGCCAATGGGCGAGTTGTGTGGTTGCGAAATATTGTGAATGTGGTCAAGAACATTGGAACCCCCGTGATACTTAGGGGGTTTATGTTTGAGATTACCGATTTAAAGCTTGTAGAAGAAACCTTAAGATTACGGGAACGTGCTTTAGCGGCGGCCAGTGATGGGATTACAATTGCAGATGCGAGACTGCCCAATCAACCAATTATCTACGTCAACCCGGCCTTTGAAATGATCACAGGCTATAGTGCGACAGAAATTATTGGCTATAACTGTGCCTTTTTGCCTGGTACAGACCCCCAACAGCCAGCCATTCAACAACTGCAAGCATCGATGAAAACAGGTAAGAGTTGCCAAGTCTTGTTACGGAACTACCGCCAAGATGGCAGCTTATTTTGGAATGAATTGAGTATTTCCCCAATTCACGATGAGACTGGTAGGCTAACTCATTTTATTGGGATTCACACCGACATTAGCGATCGCAAACAAGCCGAATTAAACCTACAGCGCCAAGCCCTGATCTTTGAGAACATGTACGATGGCGTAATCATCACCGATTTAACAGGCAAAATTATCGACTGGAACGGTGCAGCTGAGTGGATGTTTGGCTATAGCAAAGCGGAAATTTTAGGCAAAACCACCAGTATTTTGTATACACCAGCCGCCTTTGCCAAAGTCATACCCCAGATTTTGCCAGATATTCACCAACATGGCCGTTGGTCTGGAGAAATCGAATTTATCCGTAAAGATGGCAGTCAAGGCATTTGTGAAACTACAGTCATTTTCTTACAAGATGAGCAAAGCGAACCCATTGCCATTGTGAGTTTTAACCATGACATCACCGAACGAGTATTAGCCCAACAAGCCTTGCAACGACAATTGCATCAAACACTGCTATTAAAACAAATCACCCAACAAATCCGCCAAAGCCTCGATAGTAAAGCCATTTTTGCCACCGCCGCCGTGCAGATTGGCCAAGCATTTCAAGTGGAACGTTGCCTAATTCACGCTTATATAAGTGAACCTACACCACATGTTCCCTTGGTTGCAGAGTATAATAATTTTCCCACCTACACTTGTCAGGAAACAGTGGAAATTGCTGTCATTGGTAATCCTCATACTGAACAGATGATGCGAGAGGATAAAGCGATCGCTTCTGATGATGTGTACGCTGATCCTTTACTCCAAACTGCCCAAGCAATGTGTCGAGAAATGGACTTAAAGTCTATGTTAGCAGTCCGCACATCATATCAAGGAGAACCCAATGGTGCGATCGGCTTACATCAGTGCAGCTATTTTCGCCAATGGACAACCGCAGAAATTGAATTACTAGAAGCCGTCGCCGCCCAAGTCGGCATTGCCCTCGCCCAAGCCCATTTATTAGAACAAGAAACCCGCCAACGCCAAGAACTCTCCCTGAAAAACTCTGCCCTAGAACAAGCAAAACGTCAAGCCGAAGCCGCCAACCGAGCCAAAAGTGAATTCTTGGCCATGATGAGTCATGAAATTCGCACCCCCATGAATGCAGTCATTGGGATGACAGAACTGTTATTAGATACAGACTTAAATCCCCAACAACGCGACTTTGTTGAAACAGTGCATACCAGTGGAGACGCGTTACTCACCATCATCAACGATATTCTTGACTTCTCCAAAATTGAATCCGGCAGACTAGAACTCGAAGAAAAACCCTTTGACTTAAAAGCTTGTGTAGAACAAGTCATTGACATTCTCGCGCCCAAAGCCGCCCAAAAACAAATTGAGCTAATTTATCTCATCCATCCCCAGGTTCCCACACAAATCATTGGCGACATCACCCGCTTGCGCCAAGTTTTAATGAACTTGCTCAACAATGCCATTAAATTTACCCAACAAGGAGAAGTTGTACTTTCGGTTTACGCCAACCACATAGAAACTCAAAATCAAGAAACTAGCTGCTCAATTCTCTTTAGCATCCAAGATACAGGTATTGGCATCAGCCCAGAAAAAATGGCAAGGCTGTTTCAACCCTTCACCCAGGCTGACCCCTCAATGACGAGACTTTATGGCGGTACAGGGCTGGGACTGGTGATTAGCCAGCGCCTAAGTGAGATGATGAATGGTAGTTTGTGGGTGGAGAGTCGTGGTTGTATTGGTGGTCATCCCGATTCTGGCTGGCAGAGTAACAAGCCTGTTTCTGCGACTTCCTTTGATGATGGTTCTACCTTCTACTTCACCATTACCAGCAAAATTATTACCGATGACGCATCACGAGAAATCACAACAGCCTTGACTCCGTTGGCTGGTAAGCGGCTGTTAATTGTAGATGCTCATCCTACCAACAGTAAAATCCTCAGCTTGCAAGTGCAGTTTTGGCAAATGCAAACATATATTGCCGAATCCGGTGAGGCTGCTTTAAGTTTGCTGTCCCAGGGAACTCAGTTTGATGTTGCCATTCTGGATCTACCCATACCCAATATTGACGGGCTTCAATTAGCACAAACAATTCGGCAACAGCCTGGGGGAGAAAATCTGCCCTTAATATTATTAACTGCTTTAGGCTCACCAGAAATTAGTCCAGAATTTGATGATCTGGGGTTAGTAGTGTGTTTGACTAAACCAATCAAACAATCCCAACTCCACTACATTTTGACTCATACTTGTGGCGATCGCTTGCTAACAGCTGATACTGCACCTTCTCAGAGTTACGGGTGTGATGCTTTAGCAAAAAAAGTCCCTCTGAAGATTTTAGTTGCGGAAGATAGCTTGGTAAACCAGAAAGTAGCAATATTGATGTTGCAAAAAATGGGCTACCAAGCAGATGTGGTAGCAGATGGGCGCGAAGTGATTCAAGCCTTACAACATCAACCCTATGATGTAGTGTTGATGGATATTCACATGCCAGAAATGGATGGACTAGAAACCAGTAAAATTATTTCTCAGCAATGGGCAGCGAGTGTTCGTCCTTATATTATTGCAATCACAGCCAACGCGATGCGCGGCGATCGCGAAGCTTGTTTGGCGGCGGGAATGAATGATTACATCAGCAAGCCCATACAAATGGCAGAGTTAGTCCAAGCCCTGAGTAAATGTCAGCCGAGCGCGTTGATCAAAGCACCAAAACAAATCCAAAATTTCAGCCCCCGCCAACCCAAAACACCAAATTTAGTAATATCTGCAATTGATCACAAAGTTTTACAGTCTTTGCGTCAGATGTTAGCAGGAGATCAGGCGGCATTACAGGAACTTCTGCACTGTTATTTTTCCGAAGCCCCCAAACTCATCCAAGAAATTCAAGCATCTGTAGTAGCTGAAGATGCCGAAACTTTGTGGAAAACTGCTCATAAACTCAAGTCTAGTAGTGCTTCTGTGGGCGCAACCAATCTTAGCCGACTGTGTAAGCAGTTAGAAGCTAAAGGCAGAAGTCATGATTTTTCAGGATGTGCAGACATCTTGTCACAACTTCAGCAAGAGTATGAGCAAGTCAAAACAGAATTGCAATTAGAACTGGAGGCGGGATCGTGACAACCATCTTTCAAAAAAACCAATCTCTAGTTTTGATTGTTGACGATGAACCGTTTATCCGTACCCAACTACGACTAGCTTTAGAGCGAGAAGGCTATCAAATTGCCGAAGCCCGTGATGGTGTAGAAGCATTAATCTTGTTTGAGCAACTGCAACCCCAGATAGTATTACTAGATGCCATTATGCCCGGTATGGACGGATTTGAGTGTTGTCTGCGGTTGCAATCTTTCGAGCCAGGCAAGCATACACCAGTATTAATGATTACGGGATTGGAAGATCAAGAATCAGTTGATCATGCCTTTGATGCAGGTGCTATTGATTATGTGACTAAACCAATTCACTGGCCTGTGTTGCGCCAACGAGTCAAACGCTTGATTAAACAATCTCAGCTACAACAACAACTCGAAGCCGCTAACCAAGAATTACAAAGACTAGTCACAATTGACGGTTTAACTCAAGTTGCCAGTCGGAGAAAGTTTGAAGAATATTTTTCCCAAGAGTGGCAGCGAATGGCGCGGGAGCAATTACCGTTATCTTTGATTTTATGTGATGTGGATTACTTTAAATCTTACAACGATACCTATGGACATCGGGCAGGCGATCGCTGTCTACAAAAAGTAGCACAAGCTATCAAAGAAAGTGTGAAACGCCCCGCCGATTTAGTCGCTCGTTATGGTGGGGAAGAATTTGCTGTGATTCTACCCAAAACCGAGATGCAGGGAGCCGCAATTTTGGCAGACAAAATTTGCTCGGTGGTGCGGCAGTTGGCAATTCCCCATTGCAATTCCCAAGTTAGTGCTTATGTAACCATTAGTGCTGGTGTCGCTGAGGATATCCCTCAACCGGGTTCTGACTTTCAAGAGATAATTTCTGCCGCCGATCGCGCTTTATATCAAGCCAAAATTGAAGGACGCGATCGCTTTCGCCAGTCTACCAAGCAAGTATCTGCTAATTTTTCGCTGCCTCGTTGGGGTGCATGATATTTGTGGGAAAGCAGGAGGCAGAAGGCAGGAGGCAGGGGGACAAGGAGGACAAGGGGGACAAGGGGGACAAGGAAGCAAGATTTCTACCTTGTCTCCCCCCTCTACCTTGTCTACTCCCACTCAGCACTCAGTTTGGTAAACTGCACCAAAAGTCCGATCTGGACAAATTTCAATTACCACATCAGCAACTGAAGGCGATCGCAGCATCGGTTTGAGGAATAATTCTGGATGGAGCGATCGCCAAAAATAGTTGACAAATTCTTCAATTTGTGAGTCACTCATTCCCGATTTACCAGCCGCTACCATCTGTTGTTCTGCTTGTTTGCGCCATTCTAAGGAACTGCGATAATCGGTAGGATACAACAAAATCAAGCTATCTAAGCAATCCCACAATGGCAGATAATTGCTCAGTTGCTGATTCATGTCACGAGCAAATGCTTTGTCTGCATCGGTAATTATGGGTGGTGGCGTAATTTCAAAGGCTTTGGGGTCGATAGGTCGGACACCAACAAACCAACCTTCAAATAATACGATATCTATATTGGTAACAATTTCGGGAGTGGTGCGATCGCCTGCACCAGCATAAAGGGATTTATCAAACCGGGGAACCGTAACAGAAGTTTCGCCTTGACGAATTTGTTCTAAAACATTTAACCCCAAATCTACATCATGGGTTCTTGGAGGCCCCCGCCAAATCAAGCGGGGGTCTTGTTGTACTAAAATTAGGCGATCGCTATAAGTTTTATATAAGTCATCTAACGACCAACTTAAACTGCGGTATCCCAACTGCTGGAGAATCAAGGATAAAACTTGGCACATAGTAGTTTTGCCTGTACCTTGGACTCCTAAAATTCCTTGAATCAAAGGACGGTTGAGGCTTTGACGGTGTGCAGCTAATTTCATTCCCAGAGGTAGCCATAAATCCCACAACACCGCTAACATTGCTTCATAGTCGGCACGCAAGTTAGTTTGGTAAAATTGCCGAAAATCTGGCAGTACAGATTTGAGTAACTGCGATCGGGCTTGGATCATCACATCCACATTTGCTGATGTGATCCCAAATGCTTTCGCCCTTGAAATATCAGCTAGTGCTGCGGCTTTTGCTTGCTGCCAAGTTGATTCTGAGACCTCCTCTGCTATAATTTCCCCCAACCAAGAATACATCGATAATTTTCCTCAAAAGCAGCAATGACCAATTTTTCTATGAGCCTAACTTGAAGGCTTCGACAAACAAACTGTAGGTAAAACCCACCTTGAGAGTATTTAGAGAATCTACCCAAAGCGCCCTTCTGCTAAACAAGCCCCGACTGTAAAATATTCTGCTAGTAACCTCGGTTAACATCACTAGAAACGCTGCAACAAAAATATCTAATTCTGCTTTTTGTCCTGCTATTGTCGAAATAGCTGTTCCTAGAAAAAAGCCAAACAAAAAACTAATAATTAGTAGCGACAATCTACGCCAAGGATTCCGAAATATTTGGCTGAGACTACTAGCAATAGCATCTAGTAAATTATTAATTCGTGTATTTTGCATTCATCAAATATTCTCAATTATTCAGATTAATTGAATATTATCTGAATCCGGTTTGATTTCCTAATATAGCAGTCCTAAATCATTACTGAACCAAAAGATCCCCGACTTCTTGAAGAAGTCGGGGATCTGAGCCTCTCGATTTTCACCAATCAAATACGATTAATATAGTCGGGGAGTGGGAAGAAAGGCTGAACAGAAAGACTCTGCCATCCTGAATCAAGAATTGTTAAAAAATGTAAATATTTTTCCTCCCAAATTTCTCAGGGTTTGACAACAGATATCTTGTTGTTCAGACTACGCCCTAGCAAAAAACTTTTATCTGTAATTATACTGTTTCATATTTAGATTTATGTAATATCATTTGCTTAAAATTGAGAACCCACGGGAAAAGCTCACGGAACAATCACATATAGCCAGCGTCTTTCAGTAAAATTAAAGTAATCATTCATGCCAATGGTGATTTCAGAGAAATGATAAGTAGGATACATTGCATCACGTCATTTCACGAGAATCTATTGTAGACAAGTCAGCAAATTTCTTTCTTCCTCAAGGTAGAGAATAGGCTAAGATTTGGCCAAGACTAAACAAATAATTATTTCTAACCAATATCAAAATGAAATCTCAGGTGTATCGTAAGGCTGCTGTTACGGCTTGTTGCTTGGGGCTGCTTGGATTGCTGATGGGATGTTTAGATTTAAGTGTGTCATTTGAGACTACAAATCCTGATACATCTGATACAGCATCTACTAATACTCCGCAGTCAAACAAAGATGCAGAATTGCCGATTTTAGATGCTACAACTACTTCGACAAATGTTTCTAATAATACAACGATTCCCATTAACCAAGTAGAACCAAGTACTAGTCAAGTCCAGGCTATTTTGGTCAATCGCCCGAATGGGGCTGGTAATACCAAAAACCAAGGTACTTTGCGGATGAGTAATCAAACTGATCAGCCTGTGCGTCTAGCTTTGTTGGCAAGGCAATTAAAAGGTAAAAGTCCAACTACTAGTAAGACCGATATTCCTGCCCATTGGGATTTTGCACCACAAGAAGGCAGTAGTAAAGGTTTGCTGCTTTCTTTACCCAATGGCAACCTGAAGCTAGAAAAAGGCGATATTTTAGTTGCGTTTGCTCAAGATGGTTCTCGGCGCTACTGGGGGCCTTATGTTGTGGGGGAAAGTTCCTTACCAACTTGGAATGCTGAAACGAAAGAATGGCTGTTGGTACTCAGTCCATAGTCAAAAGCCGATAGTCTATAGATGATAGTGTTTAGTTGATGACTGTTTGATGTTGCTAGAACCCCGACTTCTTGAAAAAGTTGGGGTTCTGACTACACTTACTGCTCTCTGTTAAGAACAAAATCCCTCTTTTTAACGACTAATAACTATTGACTGTTGACTAATAACCAAATGAGGATGAAATTGAGTAATTTCCACATTGTTGACCAATGGTTCAACAAGGTAGCACAGCGTCCATCTCTAGTAGTGACTTTATCGGTTTTGTGGTTGATGCTGATTGGTTGGATCGGCTATGGGTGGAATTTAGGCAATGTGGGCTTAGTGGATGAAACAGAACCACTGTTTGCGGAAGCATCCCGACAAATGTTTGTCACTGGTGATTGGATTACACCTTTTTTTAATGGTGTGACTCGGTTTGATAAACCTGCTTTAATTTACTGGTGTCAGGCACTTGCCTACTCAATCATAGGTGTCAATGAATGGGCGGTGCGCCTCCCCTCGGCGATCGCCGCAATTGCGGTTATTAGTTTGGCTTTTTATACTGTACAGTGGCATCTGGCAAAGCAAGATGCAGCCGAACAGATTCAGCGTCCTACCCGTCGTTACCTCACAGCCGCGATCGCAGCAGCTGTCATGGCACTCAATCCTGAGATGATTGTCTGGGGTAGAACAGGTGTCTCAGATATGTTACTAACTGGCTGCATAGCTTCCGCTTTGTTATGTTTCTTTCTGGGCTATGCAAGTAAAACTGGGAGTCGGAAATCGGGAGTCGGGAGTGGAGGAGAAGTTACACCACTCCCTACTTCCCACTCCCTACTCCCTAATAAATGGTATTTAGCTTGTTATGTTCTCATTGCTGGGGCCATCTTAACTAAAGGCCCGGTGGGTATCGTCTTACCGGGGATCGTAATTGTGGCTTTTTTGCTGTACTTGGGCAAGTTCCGCGAAGTTATGCGCGAAATGCGGGCGTTTGTGGGGGTGTTAATAATCTTTGCTTTAGCAGTTCCTTGGTATGCCTTGGTAATTTGGCACAATGGCTGGAATTATATTAATTCGTTTTTTGGCTACCACAACATCGACCGTTTTACAGAAGTAGTCAATGGTCATTCAGCCCCTTGGTATTTTTATTTTTTGGTAGTGTTGTTAGGTTTTGCACCATATTCTGTGTATTTACCCGCAGCCTTTGTCCGACTCAAATTTTGGCAGCGATCGCAATGGCAAAGCCAAGAACGCTCTCAACAATTAGGTTTATTTGCTGTGGTTTGGTTTTTGGGCGTGTTTGGTTTTTTCACAATTGCTGTTACCAAACTACCTAGTTATGTTTTACCCCTGATGCCAGCAGCTGCGATTTTAATCGCTTTATTATGGAGTGATTGCTTCCCCACAACATCTGCTTCTAGTTCTCGCACTCCGCAGAAATTATTCTGGTTCAGTGGCTGGGCAAATGTTGTGTTGTTTTCAGCCTTATCTGTGGCGATGTTTCAAATCACCCAGTTACTAGGTACTGATCAAGCCGCGCCTAACTTTCGTCAGACCTTGGAAAATTCTGGGGTTACAGAACTAGGGGGTTATATTTGGTTATTAACTGCCATCAGTGTGGCATTTTTAATAATTACTCGACGTTGGCAAGGAATTATTGGTGTAAATTTGTTGGGGTTTGTGGCATTTTTGATTGTGGTTTTGATGCCTGCAATGTTTTTGATGGATCAAGAACGACAAATGCCTTTAAGAGAAATTTCTGCTGTTTTGTCTCAGGTAAAACAAGCAAACGAAGAAATCGTCATGGTTGGCTTTAAAAAACCCAGTGTTGTTTTCTACAGTCATCAACAAGTTAACTTTATCAAATTGACTAGCGAGGCTGTGGTTTATATTAAAAATCAAATTAATACGCCTCCTAAATCACATTCATTATTGGTTTTGGCAGAACACAGAAACCTTGTCAGAATTGATTTACAGCCTGATGATTATGAAAATTTGGCTTCTAAAGGTGCTTATCAATTGATTAGAATTTCTTTCAAAAAAATGCAGCCACAAAAGCAAGATATTTCCATATTACCTGAACAAAAATCTCACCGAATTATTCAATAAACGTGAATTCGACGAGTGCTTTTGACCTCACCATCAGCCCTTTTCCTCGTAGGAAAAGGGTGTAATATCAGATGTATTACGCTGTTGCTGATATAGGACTCATATTTGATTTGGGAAAAAAATCAGTACATTCAGATCAGGCTTCTTTCCTACTCCCGACTCCCCATTCCCTATTCCCTACCTACACAAATAAATTCAGAAATCAAACCGGATTCCTATATCTCCTACGTATTTAAATTTTCCTAATATTTTGGATTTATATATTCTGTATATATCTATATAGGCAAATATTTATAGTAATAATTACAAAATTTCAGTATTCAGAATCTAGATAGAAATTTTCATATAGCAGTCCTAAATGAATGATCAACTTGTATACCTTGTCTCTTGTATTCACACATCAAATAGGATTGCTACAGTCTAATAGTGCTGGTTATTAATAATCTCTCGCCTTTTTGACTTCTGGATTCTGAATAGTTACCAAGAATGGCAATCATCCTAATTCCTCACATCCAGCAAAACTTTGCTTAGGGTAAAGAATTGATGACATCGATTTCTTTGCCGTCTTGATTTACCAATACAATTGGGCGCTGATTAGGTGCAAATCTATATCCTTGCTGTTCAGCGATCGCTTTAGTTTGGCGGGGATCAAAGTTGCGAACAAATTCTGCCTGTAAAGTACTCACACGTCCTTCCATGATTTTGACTTCCGTGCGAACTTCACGCAACCTTTCTTGCTGTGACCAATGATAAGGCAGAAGTTGTGTGAGGGCGGATGCAGTTGCTCCCAAAATTGCCAAATTCACTCCTACCTTGAATGTAGTTTCAATCGCCATTATTTGATGAGAACGTTGACGAAGATGCCGTTTTGGTCGAGGAATAGTTCGAGGCTGCTGTATAGGTTGTAACGGCTGTCTTGATGGTTGGAAGGCGTTCATAATACTAAAAATAACTTTACTTGGAACAAGTTGATCAACAGTCTACTGCGGCTAGTTACAGCATAAGTTAGCTGTCATATTACTTCATTTTTCTGAGATTGCTACACGTATGTTTTTGTTAAAAAACAATCTAGCATACGTAAGTAATTGATGGTAAACAGTTTGCTGTACTCAGCTATCACTCTGAAAAACTGCACCTTGTATCCCAGGATTATTCATTGTTTGTGATTTTATGTCAATTCCCAGGCAAGATGTTAATGGTTATTACCCCATACAGCTAATCCAGCAGAATTCAGGAGACAGAATTCAAAATAACAGTTTACTTCACACTGTCGGGAATTGGTTGCGATTGTGAGGACTTCTAAAAATTAAATTATTCAAGAATGGAAAATTTTTTCACTGGCGAACCTTTAACGCAGGAGGTATGAATCAACGCTTGTTGAAAATCAAGGTTAATTCCAGCCTAAAATATTAGACTAATCAAAATTTTCTGGACTTGACTTTTGCAAATGGCGTTGCATAAAACATTACTTTACTGCTGTACTGATAATCTCAAGCCGATCGCCTCTATCCCATCCCACCCCAGCAAGTGCATCATCTGATATTGGCTGTAAAGGCGACTCTGTTGTTACGATAATTTTATATAAGATTTTTTTAGATGTTGCAGCCTTGATCCAAGCGGAAACTTTAGAACTACTAGAATGGCATCGCCTCTGCCAGCATTTGGCGACATTTGCGGCTACTAAGCTAGGGGCGATCGCATCCACTAATTTACAAATTCCGACATCACAGTCAGTCAGTGAGCAGTTATTAGCACAAACTAAAGAAGTTTACCAACTGGAAAGTCGGCTGACTACAAGCTTATCTTTTGATGGTATTCAAGATATTGGCGATTCTATCGAACGCGCCGAACTCCGAGGGATTTTGGCTGGCGATGAATTACTGGCGATCGCAACTACCCTGGCTGGTGCGAGAAATTTACGGCGTGTAATTGATAACCAAGAAGATATACCAGTATTAACTGAGTTAGTTGCCGATTTACGCACTTACCCAGAATTAGAACAGGAAATCCATCGTTGTATTGATGAACGGGGGACTGTAGCTGATCGTGCTAGTCAAAAGCTGAGTGAAATCCGCGAAGATTTGCGGCGATTACGCAGTCAAATTAACCAAAAACTGCATAATATTTTACAAGCAAAATCCAACGCTGTTCAAGAACAATTAATTACGCAACGGGGCGATCGCTTTGTGATCCCAGTCAAAGCCAGTCACAAAGATGTAATTCCCGGTATTGTTCACGATACTTCTACCAGTGGCGTGACTTTGTACGTGGAACCTAATTCTATCGTGCCGATGGGTAATCAGTTGCGACAAACGTTGAAGCGAGAGCAAGCAGAAGAAGAAGCGATACGTCGTGTTTTGACTGAGCAAGTCGCAGCCGTCACCCCAGATTTAGAAAGGCTACTAGCAATTGTGACTACCTTAGATTTAGCGGCGGCGCGATCGCGTTATAGTTACTGGCTAAAAGCAAATCCCCCCAGATTTATTAACCGTGACGAAAAAGAAATCATCACCTTACGCCAGTTGCGTCACCCTTTGTTAGTTTGGCAACAACAGCACGAACAAGGACACGGCGTAATTCCTGTAGATTTACTAGTTAGTCCCCATATTAAGGTAGTGACTATTACGGGGCCGAATACTGGCGGTAAAACTGTCACCTTAAAAACCCTCGGTTTAGCAGCCTTAATGGCAAAGGTGGGTTTATTTATCCCCGCCCGCGAACCTGTGGAAATGCCTTGGTTTGACCAGATATTAGCAGATATCGGTGATGAACAATCTCTCCAGCAAAGTTTATCAACATTTTCCGGGCATATCCGCCGCATTAGCCGGATTTTAAATGCTTTAAAAATTGACTCCCAACTCCCAACTCCCCACTCCCTCGTATTACTCGACGAAGTAGGCGCAGGGACAGATCCAGCCGAGGGTAGCGCCTTAGCGATCGCACTTCTGCAATATCTCGCGGAACACGCCCAGTTAACCATAGCCACAACTCACTTCGGGGAACTCAAAGCCCTGAAGTACGAAGATGCGCGGTTTGAAAATGCCTCGGTAGAATTTGATGAAGCGACTTTATCACCAACCTATCGTTTATTGTGGGGGATTCCGGGACGTTCTAATGCTTTAGCGATCGCTCTGCGTTTAGGCTTAAAACCAGAAGTAGTAGAAAATGCCAAAACCCAAGTCGGTGAAGCTTCGGACGAAGTTAACCAAGTAATTGCCGGGTTAGAAGCCCAACGCCGTCGCCAAGAAACCAAAGCCGCCGAAGCCCAAAAATTATTACAACAAGCGGAACGGTTATATAAAGAAGTTTCCGACAAAGCCGCATCCTTAGAAGAACGGGAAAAATCATTGCGGGTTTCTCAGGAAATGGCAGTTCAACAGGCGATCGCCCAAGCCAAAGGTGAAATAGCCCAAGTCATTCGCCGCTTGCAACAAGGTACACCCACCGCCCAAGATGCCCAACAAGCCACCAATGCGTTAAATCAAATTACTCAGAAATACCAGCCAGCACCAGCACCTAAGCCGAAAATTGGGTTTATGCCCAAGGTGGGCGATCGCATCCGTATTTCCCAATTTGGACAAACTGCGGAGGTTTTAACCGCCCCCGATGAAGATGGCGAGTTAAACGTCCGCTTCGGCATTATGAAAATGACAGTCAAATTGCAAGACATCGAATCTCTCGATGGACAAAAAGCCGAACCGATTGTCAAACCCAAACCAACACCAGCACCAACCACTCCGCCTCCCCAAGCCGCACCAGCCATTCGTACCTCGAAAAATACAGTAGATTTGCGGGGTAAGCGAGTAGCCGATGCCGAAATTGAATTAGACAAAGCCATTTCCGAAGCGAATGGCCCCATCTGGATTATTCACGGACATGGCACAGGGAAATTGCGTCAAGGTGTTCACGCCTTTTTGCAACAACATCCGCGAGTCAGCAGTTACGAACCAGCAGAACAAGCTGATGGTGGTAGTGGTGTTACTATTGCTCACGTTTCTTAAGCTTGATCAATATAGGACTCATATTTGATTTGGGAAAAAAATCAGTACATTCAGATCAGGCTTCTTTCCTAATCCCGACTCCCCATTCCCTATTCCCTACCTACACAAATAAATTCAGAAATCAAACCGGATTCCTATATTAGCCCAGGACTGATGCACAAAGTTTATCTGTGGAGGCTGGGATAGGGGTGTAAGGGTTTTGCATACATTACCCCTACATCCTTACCCAAACCCTTAATTTTGCCTGTAAGTCCTATAAAAAACAATTGAGCGATCGCTAAGTTTTCCCAACATCAAATTACATTTTCTGGCAGATATTTTTTTCGTTATTCAGATTTTATTATCTATGTAGTATGCTACATTTCATCCAACTACTAGAGTAAATCTGATGGTTCTGACACAAGAGCAATTTGATAACTTAGTACAAAAATTAGAGAGTAATGCCTATCAAAAACCAAAACACTTCAAACAGCGTGTTGTTTTTTTAGTATTTATAGGTTATGGATACATTCTGATAATTTTGTCTTTTCTGTTATGGATCATAGTCACTGTTGGTTTAATCAAGCCAACTTCTCAAGAGTATGGTTCTCTATTTTTAGGATGTACTTTCATCATAGCTATTGTACTATCAGTAAATATTTTACGCTCACTTTGGGTCAGAATTCCTAAACCTAAAGGAAAAAAGTTACGGCGTAGTGATGTACCACAACTATTTAAATTAGTAGATGAACTCTCTGATACTTTAGAAACTCCAAAATTCCACAATATTTTGTTAGTCAATGAGTTCAATGCTGCCGTTATGCAAAGACCGCGTTTAGGTATTTTTGGCTGGTTTGAGAATTATCTAATTCTCGGTTTACCCTTGATGCAAGCATTAACGTTAGAGGAATTGCGTGCAGTTATCGCTCATGAATTTGGACATTTATCTGGCAAACATAGTCGTTTTGCTGGTTGGATTTATCGAATTCGTTATATCTGGCTTCAATTATTACAACAATTGTATAAGCAACAACAACAGCCCCAGTCTGGAGTGGCGATTATTGATTTTTTAATACTTATAGCGAATGGGTTAGGATTTATTGTCTTTGGGTACTTTTTTGATTGGTTTGTCTCTATATTTACTGCTTACTCATTTGTCCTTTCACGGATGAATGAATATGCAGCAGATAGCTATGCAGCAGATTTAGTAGGTGAACAATATCTTGCTCAGGCACTAATTAACATGGCTGTCAAAAACAGATATATCAATAGGTCTTTTTGGCAGGAAATATATCAACAGGCAGATTGGACTCCACAACCCCCTGATGCTATATACTTGTTATCCCAAGCTTTGCATCACAAAATTCCTGCTGATAGCCAACAAAGATGGTTAAAAGCCGCTTTAGCCGAGAAGACTGATACCAGTGACACTCATCCTTGCTTATCTGAAAGACTAAATGCTTTAGGATATCATGTACAGTCTTATGAAAACATAGCAATTACAACTTCTGCTGCTGAGGAACTATTTGGCAAAGATTTTTTAGAAAACCTTTTAACACAAAAAAATCAAGAGTGGCAAAAAGCTAATATTATCTTCTGGGAAAATCGTCATACTTTCCTCCAAGATATTCAACCTAAATTATGGGAATTAGAGCAAAAAGCGGAAGTTAATAAATTAACTTTTGAGGAAAAATGGAACCTCTGTAACTGGACAGCAGAAATCAGAGGAGGCGATGCGGCTATTCCTTTACTGCAAAATCTCTTAAATGAACAGTCTTATCATGCACCAGCTAATTTTTTATTAGGAAAAATTTTATTGTCAAAACAGGATAGTCAGGGAATTACTTATATCGAAAATGCTGTGAGTTGTGATATAGAAATGACAATTTCAGGTTATATACTAATTTCTGATTTCTTAGATTATGAGCAGGGCGATACAGACAGAGTTAAGCATTATCGAAATCAGATTGAGCAATTTTATTATAGAAAATTATTTTCTCATACTGGATTATATCGTTAGTTGAAACATTAACAGTAAGAATGAGGTTCTGGACAATAGACAGATCAAACGCAGATAAATTGGGGTAAATTTCCATTACCAGGGATTGTGAAAGCAAAAATAGCGATCGCTTACTGAATATCACCTCAAAATTATCTTGCTGCTGGATTATCTCAGGCTCATCTAGTCAGTTATTCACAAGAAAATCTTTCTTCCCCTGTTCGCACTTTTCCATATCGTGTTTTTCTCTAACGATAACCTGAAACATCTTTGTAGTTACTTGCCAAAAAATCGCTGCAAATCACCTCATAATTTGATACCCTAGCTAGAACAGTTTTGATAAAAGTTAACAGCGTGGACATTCAACTTGGGCGGGGAAAAACAGCTCGCAGGGCTTACGGAATTGATGAAATTGCACTAGTCCCCGGTAAAAGAACATTAGATCCTAGTTTGGCAGATACTAGCTGGCGGATTGGCAATATCGAGCGAAATATACCAATTATTGCTAGTGCAATGGATGGTGTAGTTGATGTAGGTATGGCTGTGCGTTTGTCACAGTTAGGTGCATTAGGTGTGCTTAACTTAGAGGGTATCCAAACTCGTTATGTTGATCCAAATCCCATCCTTGATCGGATTGCTTCTGTAGGCAAGGATGAATTTGTCTCCTTAATGCAAGAACTTTATGCCGAACCTATCAAGCCCGAATTAATTGAAAAGCGCATTCACGAAATTAAAGAACAAGGCGGTATTGCGGCTGTAAGTGCGACACCAGCAGGGGCGAGTAAATTTGGTGAAGTTGTTGCTAAGGCTGGGGCAGATTTATTCTTTATTCAAGCTACAGTCGTCTCTACAGCACATTTATCACCAGCGTCGATAGTTACCCTGGATTTGGCAGAATTTTGCCGTTCTATGCCCATACCAGTGGTGTTGGGTAACTGTGTTACCTACGATGTCACCTTGGACTTAATCAAGGCTGGTGCGGCGGCTGTATTAGTGGGTATTGGCCCTGGGGCTGCTTGTACCTCTCGTGGTGTGTTGGGTGTGGGTGTACCCCAAGCAACAGCGATCGCCGATTGTGCCGCCGCCCGCGATGATTATTATCAGCAAACTGGTAAATATGTGCCTGTAATCGCTGATGGTGGTCTAATTACTGGTGGAGATATTTGTAAATGTATTGCTTGTGGTGCTGACGGCGTAATGATTGGTTCACCCTTTGCTAGAGCTGCTGAAGCACCAGGACGCGGTTTTCATTGGGGAATGGCAACACCCAGCCCAGTTTTACCACGCGGAACTCGAATTAAAGTCGGTACAACCGGCACTCTAGAACAAATTCTCACTGGCCCAGCAGGCTTAGATGATGGTACTCACAACTTGTTAGGAGCTTTAAAAACAAGTATGGGTACATTGGGAGCCAAAGATATCAAAGAAATGCAGCAAGTTGAAGTTGTAATTGCTCCTTCCTTGTTAACGGAAGGTAAAGTTTATCAAAAAGCTCAACAATTAGGTATGGGCAAATAAAGAAAGTATAAAGGTTGAAAGACTGGAGGATGAAATTTTAGACTTCTAACTTCAGTTGAAATTCTTTAGGAAATTTTTCCAGACTCCCAAACATTCAACTGGAAAAATCTCTTCTGTCGCCTACAATAGAGAAAGCGGAGACGCATGTTTCCGTTCACTCCTCACACCACACTCCGCCCGGACTACTGTTCGGGCGGTTCCTTATGTTTATGGATATATGAATAAATTCCAGGGCTTCTTTGCAAATGTACATCCTTACTCTTCAAAGCAGATGTTTTTGCTATGGTAGAATTTTCACGAAACTCAGAAATTGAATTGGCAAAGGTTTTTAGGCATGTCAGCAGCCGCAGAAGTTACAGATTCTACTTTTAAGCAAGAAGTACTCGACAGCTCAGTACCTGTTTTGGTTGATTTTTGGGCTCCCTGGTGTGGCCCTTGCCGGATGGTAGCTCCTGTTGTCGAAGAAATTGCAGCTCAGTACGTTGGTCAAATCAAGGTTGTGAAAGTTAATACTGATGAGAATCCTCAAGTTGCCAGTCAGTATGGCATTCGCAGCATTCCCACATTAATGATTTTTAAAGAAGGAGCAAAAGTTGATATGGTCGTTGGTGCTGTACCTAAAAGTACATTAGCAACTACTTTGGAAAAGTATCTTTAGTCAACTCAATCGGTCATACAATCCTTTTGAGACGCTCTTTTGCTTAAGTTTTAGGTAAATATTTGTCAATAAGTTTATGAGGCGCGAAACCCCGCGTCTCAGTTAAACTTTCTCAAACAGTCTTAAAATTTGCATATAAATATCTGAGAAACTTAAATTTTGCTTCTCAAATATTTAATAGCCAACATAGACTTAACTTATATTTCCTCAGACTACTAGTTTGAGGAAAATTTGTTTTATGGTTTATTTCCAGAAGGATAAAGTATGATTTTTTTATCGCCACCAGCCGCAGCTATCTTCTTACCATCAGGAGTAAAAGACACAGCATACACTGTCTCGTTAAAGCCTTGATAAGTACAAATTTCTTTACCAGTTTTTGCATACCATAGTTTAACAGTCTTATCTTTACCACCACTAGCTAAAAGTCGTCCATTAGGGCTAAAAACCACAGAACAAACCTCATCATTATGTCCTGTAAGTGAATAGATTTCTTTACTAGTTGCTATATCCCATAACTTAATCTTCTTGTTCTGACTAGCACTCGCTAAAGTTTTACCATCAGGACTGAAAGCTATAGATTTAATATCGGAAAACCAATCCGAATCTGTATTGATAGTTTGAACTTTTTGTTTAGTTAAATGCCAAAGTTTAATAGTTTTATCCTTAATAGCACTCGCTAAAATTTTACCATCTGGGCTAAAAATCACAGATATCACATCATTTGATAAACCATGAAAGGAAGATATTTCTCTACCAGTTGCTATTGACCATAGCTTTAAAGTTTTATCTTGGCTTCCACTAGCTATAATTTTTCCATCTGGGCTAAAAGCTACAGAGTAAACTTTTTCTTCATGTCCGTTCAAAGTATAAATTTCTTGACTGGTATTGATATCCCATAACTTAATAGTTTTATCATCACTTGCGCTGGCCAAAATTTTATTATTTGGGCTGAAAGCTATTGAATTAACACCTCCAAACCATGAAGATCCTCCATGTCCCTCAAGAACTTGGGGTTCTCTATTCGTTAATAAATGCCAAATTCTTATAGTTTTATCTTCACTAGCACTTGCCATCATCTCTCCATCAGAACTAAATGCAAGGGACAGAATTTTATTGGTATGGCCTTTAAAAATTTGCACTGATACTAAATCTTGTAAATTCTCTTGATTAAATGTTTCCATTATCCAATGTATATAGTAATTAGGAGATGATAGGTAGATTTTGACTTTATAGCTTATTTTATGACACAAAAAACTAAAAAAGACAGGCGATACACCTGTCTTTTTTAAAAAAGGATTTATCAGAGAATCTTAGAAATTCATTTCAGCAGCTTGAACTTTTTCAACCTGTTTCTTCTTGAGAACTAGCATTACTTGAGCTAACATTACCAGACTGATAAAGGCAATTAGCCAACCAACTCTGCTAGAGTCTTGTAACACAATTTCTGTATCTTTTTGACCGAAACCACCAACGTTGGGGTTATTAGTCAAAGCGTCACCAGATTTTACTGTTTGTCCTTCAGAAACAATCAGTTCTGGGCCAAGAGGAATTGTATCAGTGACCACATCACCAGCTTCGGTTGTGATGTTCACCAAATATTTCACGTTACCTTCACCATCGTCTTCTTTGGAAATTTTGCTGATGGTGCCAGTAGCGGAAGCATTGTAAACAGTGTTGTTGCTCTTTTCGCCAGTAGGATAAACTTGTCCGCGTCCTCTGTTACCACCTACGTGAACTGAGTATTTACCAAAGTGGATATTTTTGTCAGTTCCAGGGTTAGGAGATAGAACAGGGAAGACAATTTCCTGATATTGTTCGCCGGGTAAGGGGCCAACAATCACAACATTGTCGGAACCTTCTTTGTAGGTTTGGAAGTAGGTATCACCAACTTCTTCTTTCAGTTCTTCAGGAATGCGGTCTTCAGGAGCAAGTTTGAAGCCTTCGGGGAGCATCAAAACTGCACCAACGTTTAAGCCAACTTTGGAACCATCTGCACCAACTTGCTGCACGCTGGTATCGTAGGGAATTTTCACCACAGCTTTAAATACTGTGTCGGGTAGTACAGATTGAGGTACTTCGACTTCTGTGGGCTTGGCTGCTAGGTGACAGTTAGCGCAAACGATTCTACCTGTCGGTTCGCGGGGAGTTTCAGGATAGGTTTGCTGCGCCCAGAAAGGATAAGCGGCAGCACTTTGAGGCAAAGCAATATCGCTAGTCAAGAAGAATGTTACTGTAGCGATCGCTATGAGCAATGTTTTGGTAATTGCTCTAGCACTGCGAGTCAAACTCGCTGTTGTAAAGGCATTTCTCATCTCTATAAGGACAACGATTCTTGGATGAAGTAGTCAATAGTCACAGTTATCAGTTATCAGTTATCAGTTATCAAGCATGTTAACTGTTCACTGTTCACTGATAAATTAAGCCCACCAAGGTTCTTCGCCGGTGCGGAAGTCGGTTTCAGTCCAGGGTGTGAGAACAATCTTGTCGTTTTCGGCTTTGGCGTGGCTTAAAGCCAAAGAACGGGGTGCAGGGCCTCGAACTACTTTACCAGTTGCGTCGTATTGAGAACCGTGGCAAGGGCATTTAAATTTGTTTTCCGCAGCGTTCCAAGGAACAACACAACCCAAGTGGGTGCAAACAGCGTTAATGCCGTAATCGGTGATTGCCTCTTTGCTTTCGACCACAATGTAGGTTGGGTCGCCCTTCAATCCTTGAACGAGGGTGCGATCGCCTACGTTATGGCTGTCTAGAAATTGACTAACGCTCACATCGTTGCCGAGGCTGTCTTTTGCTGTTGTTCCACCACCAGCACCACCAGCCGCCGGAGGAATAAAGTAGTTAACAACGGGATACAATGCACCCAGAGCTACTCCAGTGACAGTCCCAAAGGTGAGCAAATTCATGAATTGACGACGACCCATATCGGGAACGTCCATTGATTCCGAAAATTGAGCCATATCCTACGCGCTCGCTCTTTGTATATTTTGTTTAAGCATTTTGACAAGAGTACTAATACTTGAGCAGCTCCTGTCTGGGTCGAAATGCTAACTAACAATGCTAAACTTCTTTGTTGCAAGACACTTTTAGCATCTTTTCTGTTAGCATTACATTTCTTTATATCCTTATCATACTTGAGTTACGGAACTTAACATCATAACTAAATGTAAAATCTAATTGAGAGAAGCTATGACAGGAAAGGAATTACACCAACTGTTGCTGGATAAATGGGGATATTCTTACGATGTCCAGTTCCGCCGTACCCAAGGCAAGATATTCCTGCAAGTGATGTGGAAATATCTTGAGCAAGCTTCTTTCCCCTTAACAGAGGCAGAGTACCAAGAACATCTGGATACCATCGCTAATTATCTTAATGCTTTAGATGGTACAGCACAGGTAAAAAATTTTATCGCTCAAACACGCGATCGCCCCCGCCTTGGCAAAGCTGTCAGTATCCCCCTCGATTTAGGGGAACGCGCTTCTGAGTGGATAGTGTAACAGCTAAAATTCAACAATTAACACTAAATCTTTTGGTTGGTAAAGTTGAGTAATTTGGGCGCGAGATTCTTTGATGCCTAAATTACCAAAGTTTACCCGCTTGGGAAAATGCTAAAACTTTGGTGATTTTTCATCCACAAATTTCTAATTTATCAGTTATTTTTATTACTTACCTGTGAGTTTCACTAAACCAATTCCCCCCATATAAAGCCCTAAAACTGCACCGGCTAATAAAGCTTGGGTTAAAGGGTCGGTAGAAGGTGTGAGGACAGCACCTAAAATTACGGCTGCCATAATGACATATCGCCAGCCAGCCAGCATTCGCTCAGAAGAAACAATACCTAAATTGCCTAGCAACAATTGAATAATTGGAATTTGAAATGCTAAACCAGTGCTAAATAACAACAGCAATACAAATTCAAAATACTTATCAATTGACCAGAGTTGTTCTACTACATCCGCGCCGTAGCTAATAAAAAATCTTAATGCGGCGGGAATCAGCGCAAAATAGGCAAATACTAACCCACCAACAAATAACACGCTCGACCCCAAAACTATTGGCCCCACTAGGCGACGTTCGCGGCGGGTTAAGCCTGGTAAGACAAATTGGATAATTTGATAAAGAATAAACGGGCTAGAAAGAACTACGCCACTGTAGCCAGCAACTTTGAGAGAGACAAAGAAATATTCCCCTGGTGCAAGCTGGAGAAATTTCACGCCGGCGGCTGGTGCTTCTAGTAATTGCACAATTGGCTTGACAGCAACAAAACAGCCAATCACAAAAATGACTACAG
This sequence comes from Nostoc sp. FACHB-190, assembly GCF_014696905.1. Classification (NCBI taxonomy): domain Bacteria; kingdom Bacillati; phylum Cyanobacteriota; class Cyanophyceae; order Nostocales; family Nostocaceae; genus Nostoc; species Nostoc sp. FACHB-190. The sequence goes on along the minus strand of NZ_JACJQW010000028.1, from coordinate 45,357 downwards.
CTATTAGTGCATAAAATATGCGCTGTCTTAACTCTTCTAGGTGGTCGAAAAGAGACATTTCGACTTCACCCGGCAACTCATCAAGAGGATTGGTCTCAGAGTTGCCTTGTCCTTCTAGGTCGATATCGGGATTGATAATGGTGTCAGCTTCAGATGAAGGAGTCATGAGTAGGCTATTAGGCAACATTTGTTAACTATTCTATTACTCATGGGTGTAAGGATGTAGGGGTGTAGGGGTAAAAGGGTATGGGGTGTAAGGGTTTTGGAGACATACACCTCAATGAAGAGGCAAAGGAGCAGGGAACGGGGAGCAACTCACAAGTGTGGGTTTTGAGTAGCGACTCTAAAAATCACGATTTAATCAAAGTTCTATCCCCCTCACACCCTTACATCCATACACCCTAAATCAATTGATAGATGCGCTCAACTTTTAATCCCTGAGAGATATTCCCTGGCGGCGCTGATTTCTGCACAATAAATCAGTAATCAAACTGGATTTTTCTAGTCGCCAGCATCATAATGCCATCCACAAATAAACGTTCTTTTCGTTGGTTGTTGCAGCAGTTTCAACTCAAGCCAGGTAAACCCGCGATTTTCTCTGGTGTTCGGAGTCTGTTGATTTTGGGTGTTCCCATTGGGTTAGGAATTATGACAGGGAATGCGGCTGCAAGTGCGGTTGCGACTATGGCGGCTTGGTTTGTAGGGATGGTAAATGTTGATGGTACTTACCGCCAGCAATTGAGGGCGATGATTGCTGCGACTTTTGCAGTGACGCTAGTATTTCTGATTGCTAGTCTGGTAAGCAGTCATCTCTGGTTAGCTATCCCGACGACGTTTGTTGTGATGTTTATCGCAGGTTTAGCGGGTTTATATGGCAATGTTGCCGCATCTGTTAGCTTGGTGACTTCCATCATGTTTGTGATTGCCTTGGCTAGATTTGCGACATTTACCAATTTTCCGACTCTGATTTTACACTGTCTGCTATGTCTCGCTGGGGGAACATGGACAATTTTACTGTCATTGGGCATTTGGGCGGTACAACCTCATGATCTTGTCAGGGAAGTTGTGGCTAATTGTTATCTCTCGTTGAGTCAATTTGTGGGCTTAGTGAAAGAGAGAGTCTTTGATTACCAAGATAGTCAGGCGTGGACAGAACAATTTTTGCCAGCGCAGGATGCTGTAATTCAGACGTCACGTCCAAGGTGAAATAGAACCTGTGATGACTTTGATTTTATACATTCGTGGCTTTTTTAGTTCAGTGACAACCTTAGCCGAACATCTGCGGGAATTTAGTGGACAGTATCAATTTACAGAACTCCCGCAACTGACAGATATTATTGTGCAGATTTTAGAAAATCTAGCAGATAGTCTGCAACAAAAACAGCGACCCCAACCATTACCACCATTAGATAATTATCTCGAAGTTATTCACAATCAAATTGAACAGTTACACACTGCTCGGTTATCAGAAATTTCTCTACATTCTCACACTTTAACTCCTACATTAAAAGCAGTAAGAGAACAAACTACCTTATCTACAGAACTAGAACGCATTATTAATGAAATTAAAGTAATTCACTGTGTAATTTCTCGTTGGCAAAGTTGAATAGGACTAATAAGTAGAGCGACTTAAATATTTGTAGTTGGGAAAAGGCAGGAGGCAGAAGGCAGAAGGCAGGAGGAAAGAGGGTTTTAGTTTAATTCACTTTTCTTAATATAGTTATGTTTTTTCCCACCGACTTACTTAGACCTCTTGCATAAATCAGATTTTGTAGGGCGGGTATGATTATGCCCACCCTACAATCTTAATCAGGGCTTGCTGACTGAAATTACTGGGCATATCGACGTGGCGTATAAACTGAGACACTACCATCAGAACGTTGAATAGTCCTGGTTTGGCTTGAACCCACAATAATCACTGTTCGCATATCGGCGACATCTGGTGTTAATTGCTCAAGCGAAATTACCTTAATTGTTTGTCCTGGTCTGCCCAAATTTCTGCCTAATACTACGGGTGTATTGGGTGTGCGATATCGCAGCAATATATCTCTAGTGGCTGCAAGTTGCCAAGTGCGGTCTTTAGAGACAGGGTTGTAAAAGGCGATCGCAAAATCTCCTCCAGCCGCCGCCGCAATTCGTTGTTCGATAATTGACCAAGGTTTTAAAATATCTGACAGTGAAATCGCGCAAAAGTCATGCCCCAAAGGAGCGCCTACTGCTGCTGCGGCTGCTTGCATTGCGGAGATTCCCGGTGCAACATGAATTTCGATACTGTCCCATTCTGGTTTGGGATGACGGTCGAGGACTTCAAACACCGCCGCCGCCATTGCATAAATCCCCGGATCACCAGAGGACACCACCGCCACATACTTACCTGTCGCTGCCAAATCTAGCGCCATTGTAGCCCGTGCTATTTCTTCGCGGTTATCAGACTCATGGCGTTGCTTACCATCAGCTAAAGCACCAACCAAATCAAGATAAGTTTTGTAACCTACAAGGTCAGTCGCCAACCTGAGAATTTCTTTGACTTCTGGAGACATCCACTGTGCAGAACCGGGGCCAGTGCCAATAATAGCTAATTTACCCCGTGGCTGACCGATGGTATTGGGGTCAATGGGTGCGGGTGCAATAGCCAGAGCTATATCAGCAGCTGTCGTCGGGATGAGTTGACCACCTGTGACAGCCAAAGCCATTGCTTGTGCGTTTTCCCATTGATTTTCTGTAAAAAAGCGCGTAGATACACCAAAAGCATCAGCGATATTGTGGATTGCTGGATGAGCAGCAATGTCCAGATGTGCAAAGATTCCAGCTATAGAAGCAGGTGCAATTCCAGCATCGGTCAGTAGTTGTTTAACTGTAGCTAAATTAACATGAGGTTGAGTAATGGCGATCGCTACCGTTTGGGGATGATAAACCAGACAATGGGCGGTAGAATTTACCAACCGTTCTGTAACCTTAATCGTCAATTCGCCTTCAGCATCAATTGGCAATTGACTATTACTCAACCAAGGTGCATTTCCCTCTAATTTCACCCGCGCCCCCGCCAACAAATCAGAAATAAAAGTTTTCGCATCCTCTGGGTTAGCTAAACGATAGCCAGCAGGAGGCGATAACAACGCCGTGCGAAACCGAATATCCCCAGTAGTTGTAATTGCAGCTGGAACATCCAACACCTCAGCAATACGGCGTGCTAAATCATTGACTCCACTTAACCCACCTAATAGGGGAACTACCGCACTACCATCTTCCGCCACAGCTAATACTGGTGGTTCTTGACGCTTATCAGAAATTAAAGCAGCTAAAGTTCTAATTAGAATACCAGCCGCACAAATGCCAATCAACGGTGTTCCCGCAGCAAACAACTCACGCACAGTCTCGCCAAAATTGCTAAAACTAACATCAACTCCAGAAGTTCGCCCTGCTAAACCATATAATCTTGCTCCTGGCAAGACACTCATCATTTTACGAGCTATTGCCACACTATTTTGACCCAACACTACAACCGCAGGTGCAACCTTGATCATGAGAATTCTGGAATTTGAGTAGATATTGTGCAAAGTTTATAATACAAATCTTGTAGAGACGTTATACCATTTTGGATTTTAGATTTTGGATTTTGGATTGGGAAATTGCTTACTGGTGAGCTTTTCAGTAACCCATTTGTCGCAATCATTTTTCAAATTGGTATTACATATAGCAATCCTATTTTATTTGTGAAAACCAAGAGGCAAAGATCCCCGACTTCTTAAAGAAGTCGGGGATCTTTTGATTCACGAAGGATGACTTTTGACTTTAGCGTAGCTGTATTAGGCAATCACACTAAAATCGCTGCTAGTCAGAGTAATATCACTATTGCCTAAATAAGCAAACTCAAAAACTGTTCCTGTACCCAAGACATTACCATCTTGGTTATAGAATAAGCTGCCGGTACTTTGGCTATAAACAATCCGCGCACTACTAGCGTTGACCAACTCATCATCTGTAACAACTGCAAAGTCAGTTAAATTCTGTCCCGCACTATTAGTAATAGCCTTGAAAGTATTTTTACTCAGCACAATCTTATCTTGCAGCACTTCAAAACTGCTAATATGGTCAATGCCTAAACTGGCAGTAAAAACACCATCGCCTTGGAATAAATATTTATCCTTACCAACACCTCCGGTAAGCACATCATCACCAAGTCCTCCCCAAAGGGTATCATCACCCGCTAAACCTTGCAGTTGGTCATTACCATTACCACCAGTCAAAAAGTTATTCAGTGTATTCCCCGTCAGACGGTCATTACCTGTACTACCAACGGCGTTTTCGATGACGTTATTGGCAGAGAGTGTGAGTTTGAGGTTGCTATTAACTGTTTGTGTTGTAGTGATTCCTAAATTGAGAGTACTCGCAAGGGTAGTTTCCCGGAGGTCAATAGTATCAGTTCCACCTGTGGTTGTTTCGACAATCTTATCAGTACCTAAAACTGTCGTGGCTGTAAATATATAGGTATCATCGCCATTTCCACCTGTCAGGGTATTATTAGCACTATTACCTCTGAGAATATTATTGCCTGCATTTCCTGTACCGTTAATTGCTGCTGTTCCTGTGAGGGTGAGGTTTTCGACGTTAGTGGGTAGGGTTGTAGTAACGGAGGTAACGAGAGTATCGGTAATAGTTGTAGTAACGCTTGTGGTTGTACCAAGAGTAGCATTTATCGGAGATGTCAGCCTTAAAATAAAGCTCTCATCTACTTCATTCAGAGAATCATTGAGAATTGGAATATTGATAACTTGACTAGTGACACCTGGACTAAAAGTTAAAGTTCCGGTAGTGGCTGTATAGTCTGAACCTGCTGTGGCTGAAGCATTAGCAGTTGAATAATTAACGGTAATAGTTTGGCTACTAGGGTTAGTGAGAGTGACAAGATAAGTCACATTTTGAGGATTAGTGTTGCCTTCGATAATAGTCTGACTAGAAGTGAGATTAATCGTCGGTCGTAAATCATCATTAACTATGCTTCTCGTTAGACCTGTTGTCGTGCCAATTTTGTACTCGCTACCAGCAGCTAGAGTTAAAGTCACGTTTTCATTAGTTTCAAAAGTGGTGTCTGCTATTGGGTCAATGGTGAGTGTGGCTGTACTTGCACCAGCCGCAAAGGTAATTGTCCCATTTGTAGCTGTGAAACTAGCAGCACCTAATTGATGGTAGTCGCTATTAAATGTCGCTGTGCCACCAACACTATAGTTAACTGTTAAGGGGTTGATATTGCTGCCGCTTCTGGTAAAGGTGTAAATTAAATTGTTGCTACTATCTTCGTTGACGCTACTTGATGAGACGGAAAGGGTGATGCTTGGCAAATCATCATTGACGATAGTTCCGGTTAAGGCGGTTGTTGTAGCAATTGTGTAACCACTACCATCAGCCAGAGTTAAAGTCACGTTTTCATTAGTTTCAAAAGTGGTGTCTGCTGTGGGGTCAATGGTGAGTGTGGCTGTAGTAGCACCAGCCGCAAAGGTAATTGTGCCGGTTGTAGAGGTAAAACTGGTAGCACCTAATTGGCGGTAGTCGCTGTTAAATGTAGCTGTGCCACCAACGCTATAGTTAACTTTTAATGTATTGGTGGTGCTGCCGCTTCTGGTGAAGGTGTAAATTAAATTGCTGCTGCCATCTTCGTTGACACTAGTAGATGATAAGGCAAGACTGACGGTTGGATTACTGAGAATATTACTACTACTGACAATACTGCCACTGATAAAGTACTGTCCCAAACTACCGTAATCAGTGTAGCCGGTTGAAAGTGGATCTCCTTTACCGACACCATCAATAGCGAGATAATAAGTTCCGGCAGTAACTGTGGTGGCGATCGCAGCAGATAATAAATCAGTGGGATTAGACGAGGCAATTAAAGTCCCAGCAGAATTATATAACTTTGCCAATATATCTAAGTTAGGGCCGCGACTAAAGGGATCAATTGTCAAATTAATCGCACCTGCACCTGTGACGAAACTATAAAAATCTACATCTGTGTTGCGTTCAATAATGCCACTACCACTGACAGATGTACCAGAAATAGTCAATGCTTTTGCTGTGGCAATTGTATTACCAGCATCGTCGGCTCGATAGCTAAAACCATTGTAAGTGGTAATAACTTGTAAATCATCTTCAGTATTGTTAGCAGAAGCATATTGGCCTTTACTCCACTGGGTTAAGTTCTGGTAATACCCTGCGCCCATGATTGCAGCCCAGCCAGTAACACCGCTACCCTGTCCCCGATAGTATTCTTCTGCGGGGCTAATTCTGCCATCATGTTCCAGTCCCAGAGTGTGACCTACTTCATGGGAAATCGCTTCAGCAACGTATTTTTCGTTATCAGACAAGGTGTCACTAAATATAAAGGCAGGAGTATCACTATTCCAATTAAATGAATCTAAAAAAGCTACTCCTCCAGCCCCACTAGCATACCAATCATTACTGCTACCACCAATCACAACCCGCACGCCCCAGCGAGTATCTGTAGAACCGCTCTTAATTAAGTCATTAATATCTGTTGGGGCTTGGGTGGTAACGTTGACATTAAATGGGCTGAAATCCTCAGCTACACGTTGCCAAATATACTGAATTCGTTCCAATTCCGCCGAGCTAAAAGATGCTGTATTGCCATCAAAATCAAAAGCTGGAGTGACAATATTAGACCCTCCTAGATAATCTGTATTCCAATAAGTTCCAGTAGTTGTATGTCCATTGAAATCTAAATAAATTGTCTGGTTAGCTCCCGCCAAACTATTCAAGGAGAAAGTCTTGGTTAAATCTAAAACACCTGATGCAGGTTGGGCTACTGCTGACTGTTGCGCGTTGACTAAATTTAAATCGACTGGCGCAAGCATACAAGAAGAACACCTGCAAATTTGAGCATGTGCCTTACTGCCTTGAAGAGCTTGCAGCAGTGTAGGTTGCAAGATAGATGTAGGTGCTAGGTCGGTTGAGCTATTATTAAGAACTAAATCAGCAAAAATCGCCCCTTTGTCGCCAGAGGAGTCTGTTGGTTGAACCGCACCATGAATAAAATTGCCGATTTCTGTTAATAAAACAGCTTTGATTGCTGCTGGTGTCGCTGTATTAACAAAGCTTTCAGACAAATAAATTTTGTTAGTACTACTGACATAACCTATCTGAGTATCGTCAAAAATACTATTACTAATAATTTCAACTTCTGGAAATTGACTAAAATCCCCAGCTTGCCATTGAGAACGCAAATCATTGGCAGTCGTACGGTTGTATTGATTGCCAAAAACTGTCTCAAATAAATTCCAGAAGCTCTTTAAATCAGAAAAATTGCTAAGTTGAGTGTATGTTAATGAAAGAGAAGAATTCAAAATATTATTCATAAAATTAAGACCTACGCAACTATCACAAGCGATAGGTAATTGAGGTTTGACTATTGCTTGTCAAAGTTGCGTGAGCCGGGAACTACCTGTTTAAGAGCATCTATAGGAATACGGTTTGATTCCTGAATCTAGTTGTGTGGGAGTAGGGAATGGGGAGTAGGGAGTAGGAAAGAAGCCTGATCTGGGTGTACTGATTTTTTTTAGAAATCAAATATGATTCCTATGTGAATTAGCTATTCTTGTCATGACAGTTGCAAACTCAATATGAAGAAATTACAAAACAGATTTTCAAAATACTGATGTATTCGGCTACATTCTAATCCTGCCAAAACCTGTTTGCCTGAGTTTATCTACTATTATTTTGCGGCTGTTCAATAGATGATGATGTTATGAATTTGCAGCAATATTTAAATAAATATACGCAATTTACTCAGACTGATATAAAAACTTGCAGATGAATTAATTTATTTAATTACTTTCCACGAGTTATTGTCTAAAATTAAGAGTATGATTTTAGCGTAATTCAGTCAGTAGAAAACACTAGCTTAGGTAAAAATACAGTTTGGCTAGTCAATTTTAGCGAAAGTGGAATCAAAGTCAGGAAGATTGCGAAAATAAGTCTGGTGCAGATAAACAGAATGAAGCGCCGATAAACAAATTATTGTTTAGAACAACAGAGATAAGGGAGACAAGGATGACAGGGTAGACAAGGGAGAAATATGTTTGTAAATTATTTAGAATTGCTATATGGCGTTTCTTATTCTAGTGAAGTACAAGCAAGAATAATTAACCGCAGATGAACGCAGCGAAAAGTTGCGTGGGCGGCTCTGCCGACTTGAGCAAACTTTTCAAGACAGATGGACGCAGATAAATTTGTACCTCAGTAGACTAGTAAACGCTATAACTCAAGATATCTTTAAATGAGTCTTGCATTATGCCTATATGTGATGGTTTTATTCAGGCACTTAGTTAAAGTAAATGCGTCACGATTAATCATGATTAATGATTAATATCAAGAGGCCAGAATGAAAAACGCAATTATTACTAAAACACTCATAACATCTGTTAGTTTGTTAGCTTTGTTTGCACCTAGCCAAGCCTCGGCTCAACTAGTACCCCAGCCTTGGGTTTCTGTTGGTAGTAAAGAGGGTGATGTAACTTATGCTGTGGGCGCGAGAGCTTTAAACTTGGGTGTGGAAGTGGGAAATGGCCCTGATGGTGCGACGGGCGTAGATGTGTTGAAGTTCATTAATTTGCCCGTGATTTCTCCTTATGTTGGCTTGGGATTATATTCGCAAGATAAGGGCGTGGCTGTTTCTGGTGGTGTTCAGGTGGGTGCAACCAAAAATGTTTTCGTGGGGGCAGGTTATAATTCTGTGAGAGGTGTGAATGGGCAGTTAGGAATTAGATTTTAATTGTTTGGGAAAATATAGGGTATTTTCTAGTAAAATACTCTGTTTTGATTATTTAATTTGGATTTATTGCTAAAATATTGCTATAGCTTTTAATTATAACATTAATCTTTAATTAATTAGGGTTTCTAAGATTCAGCCAGGAATTAGTTTACTTAAGTTTCTCAATATTTTAAAATTTAATTAAGGTGGCGATCGCTAGACAACATTTCCTGGCAATTCTTCTATGATGCTCGGTAATTGGTCGGGAATTAGAAATTTAATTTCTGGGCAAATATGATCCTGCTCAGTAGTAGGCTGGCTTAGGGCGATGATTGTAAGTGATGAATTGTAGCAATACTTCATCATCAACTGCTACAAACATATATTTACTCTCTCAAGATTATACTTATCTAACAGGCATCCCTGTATGGAACAAGGGTTAAGGTTACTTATCCAACTCGTGCTAGAGTTTGCACCTGTAGTTGTCAACCTAGTACAAAAAAGAACAGCAGAAGGTCTGACAACAACAAATTCTCAAATACCGCAATTTATCGAAGAGGTTATCGAATTTGTTAATAGTACAACTAATGGTAAAAGTGCCGAAGATGGATTTCAGCAAGAAAAACTGCTGCAACAGCAATTAGCAGTTTATCAACGAGAAACACAAATACAAATAGCCCAACAGCAAAGAGATACATCTCTTCAGTTACCCGAAGTTAATAAAGTTTTAGATAGTTGGCCGTTAAGATTATATCCTTCGCAAATTTTAGAGACTCATAATACACAGACAAATATTCCTCTGAAAATTTTTCTGGCTCCTCCCCAAATAAAGTTTGACCAATTTGACTGTTATCCTGAAGAAATTTCGGAAGTAGAAAGAATTTTAGCCGAAGGTATCCGAGAATTTATTAATACTAATTATTCTCTCCATCATCCAACAAGACCAACAGAATTTTTAGCAGGTGCTTGGGATAGTAAGCGTTTTCATAGTGAATCTAGTATTAAAGCTTTGTTTAGTTTATTAAAAACAGAGCCAATTTTGATTTTAGAATCAGACCATGATGGAGATTATTTAAATTTTCGCATTGCTTATTGGGGTTTAGGGCAGGAAAATTATTTTTATAAAACTATCTCGCGTTTACCATATAAAGAGATTTTACAAGAGTTTGCTAAAAGTCGGGCATTAGAGTGGAAAAAAATTAGGGATGAATTAATTAATTTAGGGGAAGATTTAGAGGAAATCAATCAACTAGGCGGTGATAATGTCCATAATTTAGCTCTTTTAGAAAAGACTGAAAAATGGCAAGCCAAAGGAATTGATATTAGTAAACTGTCGTTGAAGTACCAGATAAATCAGGAGGATATTGCTAAATTTTGTCAGGTATTAATCACCTGCCATTGTTTAGTTGCGGCTTGGGTAGCAGATGCTTATCACTTAGTTCATCATGATGTACCGCCATTATTGCCAGAGTTATTACCTAGTTTTCTTAAAGATAGGCTGGACTTGCCGACGGTACAGGCAATGTCAGAAGATAATATTTTGCAGGTATATGCCGCAGGTTATCAGCAGGTTTATCAAGCTCTAGCAAAGGAGCGTCGATATTGGGTTCCGGAATTAGCTTTGCAATTAGCGCAGAGTTTATCACATTTACCCGATCGCACCTGGGCAGCAGAACAAGTAGATTATTCGATTAATACTTGGTTGGAGTTACGTCAAGTGGCAACTCAGGCATTTCCCAATGCTCTAGAAGCCATGCAATCTGCCATCAACGTCGAAGATGAGGAATATATCTACAAACTCCAAGAATATTTTATCGCAGTGGGCGATCGCCAAAGTGTTGCCGCTACAGAAAAAATTTTACAAGCGATCGCCACCCTCAAACACAAACGCCACCTCGAATCTCCTGAACTTATCTACACCTTAACTGATCATTCTGGTAAAGTTGCATCGGTGGCTATTAGTCCCGATGGCGAAACTGTAGTGAGTGGCTGTGCAGATCAAACAATTAATATCTGGAATTTACAAACCGGCAAACAAATCAGAACTATCTCCGGGAATTTAGGCGAAGTTTCATCGGTGGCTATTAGTCCCGATGGCAATTTTTTGGCGGTGGGGAGTTGTCAACATCCCAAAAGTAACGTCACAGTTTGGCATTTACAAACTGGTCAGTTAATTCACACCTTATTAGGACATCAAAGACCAGTCAATGTTGTCGATATTAGTCCAGATGGGCAGATTCTCGCTAGTGGCAGTAATAAAATTAAAATCTGGAATCTCCACAAAGGCGATCGCATTTGTACACTTTGGCATTCTTCATCCGTTCATGCTGTAGCCATCAGCCCTGATGGTGGCATTCTCGCCAGTGGTAGTTCCGATAGCAAAATCAGACTGTGGAACCCCCACACAGGTGATCCCCTCCGCACCCTCACAGGTCATACAGGCGAGGTAAAATCAATAGCTATGAGTCGGGATGGGCAACTGCTGTTTACTGGGAGTGCTGATACAACCATTAAAATTTGGCATTTACTCACAGGTAAACTGTTGCAGACTCTCAACGGTCACTCAGATGAAGTCAAATCAATTGCCTTGAGTCATGATGGTAAACTGTTATTTAGTGGTAGTAGCGATCGCACCATAAAAATCTGGCAGATTGCGACAAATGAAATTCTCTACACCCTCACCGGACATTCAGGAACAGTCAATTCTCTCGCCCTCAGTCCCGATGGTAAGTTGCTTGTGAGTGGTAGTTCTGATAAAACCATCAAAATTTGGCAACTGACAGCCAGGATAAAGCAAGGCTAAGTTACTGAACGAACCGCCAAGTACGCCAAGGACGCAGAGAGAAGAAAGCACCAAGCAACTGGTGTGCTAATTCCATTCGTCGGGGCTAGGTGCAAAGCGTGTGTATAGATAAAAAAAAGCTAGTGCTGTCCAGAATAATTTCAGCACCAGCTTTAGTTGTATATATCCGCAGGGCGGTTAGGGAAAGGGAAATTTGTTAGTAATGAGTACCTGTTTTGCGGTGATTAATTGCTGTGACTGCATCTGGCTTGATTAATTTACCGTTGTCAACAGTGGCGTAAACTACCCAGTGGTCGCCGCATTCCATACGTTGTTCAACGGAACATTCGACGTAAGCAAGAGCATCGGTCAGAACGGGACAGCCATTATCAGCAGGAGTAGTGCCGAAAATGGCAAATCTATCTTCACCGGGGGCGAAATTCTTGCGGAAATGCTTCATGTATTCTTGTTGATTGCCTTCCGCCAGGATATTTAAGGCAAACTTACCGCCAGGATACATCAAAGATTCTATGGCGCGTTCTTTGGCGATCGCTACAGTTAAACCCGGTGGGTTAAAGGTGGCTTGCGATACCCAAGCACCCAACATTCCGGTAGAAACATCGCCTTGCTTGGCAGTAATCACGCAAACTGAACCCACAATGCGCCCAACGGCTTGTTCTATAGGGGTTGCAGCTTGTTGGGGTACGCGGATTTTTTTCGCCTTTTTCAAGTTTTGGGCGAAGTCTGTACCGAGTTCTTCGCAGAATTTGAGGGTAACATCGTCGGGTTTGAACTTAACTTTTAAAGTTTCAAAACCCAGGCGATAGCCAGCATCGCGCAATTTACCTTCAATCATTTCGACAGCTTCACCACTCCAGCCGTAGGAACCGAAGACACCCGCAACTTTGTTGTTATCGCCAACTTTCAAGACAATACCTAAAGCGGTGTGAATGGGTGTCGGTGCATGACCGCCGATAGTAGGGGAACCGATAATAAAACCATCTGATTTTTCGACTGCGGCTTGAATTTCTTCGGGGGTAGCAAATTCGCAGTTGATTGATTGAACTTCTACACCGCCTTTGGTTAATCCGAGGGCGATCGCTCGTGCTAGTGTGGCAGTATTACCGTAAGCTGAAGCGTATAGTAAAGCCACCGAAATTTCTCGATTTCGTTGCGAACGGCTCCAGTCGCTATATGCTTTGGTCAGTTCAATTAAACTACTGCGAACAATCGGCCCGTGACCAACTGCATACATCCGCACTTGGAAATCAGAAATTTTTTCCAAAGCCGATTCGACATGCTTCGCTTGGGAAGCCATCAAACAGTTGTAATAGTAGCGTTGGTCTTCTTTGATTTGTTCCCAATGGTCATCAAAAACATCCTCACCGCAGATATGTGCGCCGAAAAGTTTATCAGTGAACAAAATTTGGGTTTGCTGGTCATAAGTGCAGAGGTGTTCTGGCCAACGAGGGTTAGGTGTGGGGAAGGATTTCAACACATGACCCTTACCTAAATCGAGGGTTTCTTTCCCCCGCATTACCAAAATATTTAAACTATCATCAGGGAAAGCTGCCTTTAAATTAGCAGCACCAGGAAGAGAACAAACAAAGGTAATTTGTGGAGCTACTTCCAGCAATGTTTTTAAAGTTCCCACCCGGTTGGGGCTAAAATGTCCCAGGATGACGTAATCTAATTTTTTCAAATTAATGTTCTGCTGTAATGCTTCCAAAAAAATTGGTGTGAAAGTATCAGCAGGTGGGTCAATAATCGCCGTTTTATCACCTTCAATCAGATAACAATTAGAGGTTGTACCTCGTTCTAATGCGTATTCAATTTCAAACCGCAGACGTGACTTACTACGCGCTCTGAGAACTTTGATGTTGGTCGCAATGGAAGAAACCTGTACGTCACGGGGTTTGGAATCGCTCATAGGTGTTGGTTGATGTGGAGATAAAAAGGGCAAAAACCGAGCTTTAACGGATTGAATAAAATCTGTAAAAGACATGATGAAGTATGAAGTGTGAAGTATGAAGTATGAAGTGTGAAGTCTGAAATATGAAACATTATTGAGACAGCAGATTGGAGGTGAATTAGATACCACTTTTCAGAAGAAAAGTCTATTCCCTGTAACCTGTCACCTGTTACCTGTTCCCTCTTTCAGACTTCAGACTTGATTTAGTAATAGTTCCCGACTTTGCGATGGCGGACTGCGGTTAAGCCATCGGGTTTAGAAACACGACCGTCTTGGACTGTGCAGTATAAAATCCAGTGGTCGCTGCACTCCATACTACTCTGCACTTCACATTCCATATATGCAAGGGCATCTGTCAAAATGGGTGAACCGTTTTTGGCGGTTTGGGTTTTCACACCTGCAAATCTATCAGCACCGGGATGTAGACGCTTGAGGAAGTGCTTTTTCAGTTCTTGATAGTTGCCTTCTTCTAAAACGTTCAGCACGAAGCGATCGCCTACCTGCATTAAAGCATCAATGGCGCGGTCTTTGGCAACGGCAATTGTAAATCCTAATGGTTGCAAGCTGGCTTGACTAACCCAAGAAGCTAACATCGCACTGCTAACATCACCTTTTTTGGCGGTGACGATATACAGTCCGTTGCTAATTCTGCCTAGGGCTTTTTCCATGTTCACATCAAGAGCTTTGATTTGCTTGATGTTACGTTCGCGGGTGACGGCTTGCCCTAAATCTGTGCCGGCTTCTGTACACAATTGATAGGTAGAGGCGGTGGGGGCTTCTTTAATCCGAATGGCTGGGAAGGCTTCTTTCACACCGGAGTCGAGAAATTTCCGGCGGAGGGTATCGATTGGTTCATCATCCCCACCAAAGCATTCAAATAAGCCAAAGAATTGTTTGTCTTTAGCAACGGAAATTAAAGAACTAATACCAGCTTGCGCCGCAACTGAGGTAGAAGGAGGCATCCCAATGATAATACCAGCTGCTCTACCTGCGAGTTCTTGAATTTCTTGGGCTTCGGCGGTGCTGAGGTCAAGCATTTCTACACCCACACCAGTTTTTTGAATCCCTTCCGAAATGGCTTGACCGAGGCGATCGCTATAACCATACTCAGAAGTGTAGAATAAACCAACAGTGGTGAGGGCTGTGGCTTGTCTTTGGCTCCAGTTTTGGTAACACTCGGTGAGAATATCTAGATGATGATAAAGTAAAGGCCCGTGACCGTTTGCGATGATTTTAATCTTGCCGAGTTCACCCATCCGCTTCATCGCATTCAACAGCGATCGCGCATTTGGCCCCATCAGACAGTCATAATAAAATCTAAAGTCAGCTTCGATCGCTTCTAAATCTTCATCAAAGGTGCGATCGTCACAAAAGTGCATCCCAAAGGCATCGCAAGTATAAAGAGTTTGGGTTTTGCGATCAAAACTAAAAATGGTGTCAGGCCAATGCAAGTTAGGCGCACTCACAAATTCTATTTCGTGACCTTTGCCAATATCAATGCGATCGCCACTTTTGACAATTCGCTTGGAAAAAGGATCATGCACCAAACCTTCCAAGAATTGCAATGCAATTTTAGAAGCTAAAACAGTCGCTCGTGGTGCTAATTGTAAGACATCTTCCACTAAGCCGCTATGGTCTGGCTCTGTGTGGCTAACAATAATGTAATCAATGGTCTTGGGGTTGACGATACTTTTGAGAGTGTCTAAATAAAGTTGGCGAAACTTCTGGTGAGAAGTGTCAATTAAAACTGTTTGTTCGCCCCGAATTAAATAGGAATTGTAAGTCGTACCGTTTTGCAGTCCGAATTCGATATCGAAGCGATCGCGATCCCAGTCAAGACAGCGAATCGCCGTGGTGTTTGGGGCAATTTCTACAGTTTGGACAGTAAGCCGATGCTGAATATTTTCTGCGACCGCTACCATTATTCGTCTCCGAGCGCAAGTTTTTAATAATCTTTCTCTGCCCCCATTGTGCGACTAAATCATTTTTAAAGTTGTAATGAAGACTAGTTTTCAAAATTTGGTAGTTGTATCAATTATTGCTGTTTTTCAGCATTATTTTTAACTCAGAATATTCCTTGTAAATCAGTCACAGTCAGGGTATCACGTTTTAAATGTTAATATTTATTGGCATAATTTAAAATCCCTAACATATCATACATAACTTATTTTTTTGACCAGATTTCCGTAACAAAAAGCATAGATTTCAACACCGATGTGTTTAAAATCAGAGTATGCTGTACTGATCATTTCGGATTTACTTTTAAAACATCTACTTACTCTCGGTTGTTAATATTTAATTTCTAGCTAACTTTGAGACAGAGAAAATAATGGCTTTGTTAATGCGGGAATCTAATCAAGCTCCCCTTCATCAGTTGACAAAGATCAGTGGGAAACCCTTTGCGCCTTTAAATACTGAATGGGTGAGTTGTCGTGTATGTGGTGCGTGGATGCAGTTTCTTGGTCAGATTGACTTAGAAGCAACGATCATAAAAGGGATTTGCGATCGCAAACAGCTACTCCTTCTATTTATGTGTAGTAATAACCCTGGAATGTGTGATGAATGGGATGCTGATTTGGGAGGTAATGCAGCAATACTAGTTTCTAAAACTAACCTGACAAGTCTTGAACCACCTTGTGATCAAGAAGAGTTTCTTTCAGAAGAAATTTTGTTAACACTGGATGAGTGCGACGATTCGGCAGACACTTATTGTGATATTTTGAACCAATTTCAATATCAAATATGCGGCAAAATTGGTGGTGAACCTCTGTGGATTCAAGATGATGAAACTCCGATTTGTAGTTGTGGAGCTAGGATGAAGTTTGTAGTTCAGTTGGAACCCAGTACCGCATTCAATTTTGGTGATTCTGGTTCTGGATATGGCTTTGTGTGTTCAGTATGCCAACAACAGGCGAAGTTTCTTTGGCAATGCTACTAAATAGCTATTTTTCTGAATACAGCCAAGTATTTATATGTATACATGAATAGCGTTGGGTGCAAGATGTAAAGTGAAAGACTTAATGACAGGATGTTTGAAATATCATCCTGTCATTAGATCCCCCTAAATCCCCTTTTCAAGGGGGACTTTGATTCTAGTTCCCCCCTTTTTAAGGGGGGTCAGGGGGGATCGAAATGCTACTAGGCACCTTTATCAGACTTGTGTGTACACCGTAGCTTTTTAAGGGGGGTCAGGGGGGATCGAAATCCTGTTATAACAATAATTATCTATCTTGTTGCGCCCAAATCCGGGTGGGAAGACCCCAAACATAGATAAAGCCTTCGGCGGCTTTGTGGTCAAATTGGTCTTCAGCGCCGTAGGTAGCTAAGTCGGGTGTATAAAGGGTGTTGTCACTCCAACGACCAACTATCGTGGCGTTACCTTTGAACAACTTCACCCGCACAGTTCCTGAGACACGTTCTTGAGTTTTTTGAATGAACGCATCCAAAGCAGCTTTGAGGGGACTGTACCACAAACCGTTGTAAACCAATTTGGTGTAAGTATCTTCAATACCGCGCTTATATTGGGAGACATCTGCGGTTAAAGTTAAGCTTTCTAAATCGCGGTGTGCGTGAATTAACACCAACATTGCTGGTGATTCGTAGATTTCCCGTGATTTGATTCCTACCAAGCGATTTTCAATCATGTCAATGCGACCGATGCCATGATTGCCTGCTAATTCGTTGAGTGTTTCAATTAATTCAACGGGGTTTTTAGCTGTACCGTTGACAGTGGTAGGGATACCCTTAGTAAAACCAATTTCAATATATTCTGGCTCATTGGGGGTATCAGTGATCGCTTTCGTCATCTGATAAATTTCTTCTGGGGGTTCGGCGGCTGGATCTTCCAACACACCCGCTTCAATACTGCGACCGAGCAAGTTTTTATCAATACTGTAAGGTGAAGACTTTTTCACAGGTGCGGGGATACCGAACTTTTCCCCGTAGGCGATGGTTTCTTCGCGGCTCATGCCCCATTCCCGCGCGGGTGCTAAAATTTTGAGACTGGGATTTAAGGCAGCACAGGAAACGTCAAAGCGTACCTGATCATTACCCTTACCAGTACAACCATGTGCGATCGCATCAGCACCATATTTCTCGGCTGCTTCTACTAATATTTTGGCAATTAAGGGACGAGCCAGCGCCGTTCCCAAAGGATAGCGATTTTCGTAAAGTGCATTAGCTTGAATCGCGGGAAAAGCGTAATCTTTAACAAAGCTGTCTTTGACATCAATTACCAGAGACTCACTAGCACCCGACTTGAGAGCCTTTTCTTTGATTGGCTCTAATTCATCTCCCTGGCCTAAATCTGCGGCGAGAGTTATCACCTCTTCCACACCCCACTCTTGCTTGAGGTAAGGAATGCACACAGAAGTATCTACACCACCTGAATATGCTAAGACAACCTTTTTGGCGCGACCCATTGGTTTCTCCAGTTAGGAAAACAAAGAATGACACAATATTATATCGGACTAATACAGGTAGATTTGCTGGTGTTGTGCGATCGCCCCAATGGTTATATCAATTCTCGATGACATAAAGAAATACAACGCTGATAGATTCAGGAGTATTTCAGCTTGCCCCAGTCAGTGATATTCCATAATTAAAATACAAGAGACAGTGGAGGCGCTCATGACTATGCAGTTATTAAGACATAAATTTACAGTGCCGCAATATCATAAAATGATTGAGTCGGGTATTCTCACAGAAGATGACCGGGTGCAACTGATCCGAGGAGAAATTGTTGAGATGTCGCCTATTGGGACAAAACACGCTGCTTGTGTAAAGTGTTTAAATAAAATCTTGTCTACTAAGTTAAGGGATAGAGTTCTCATTGCTATTCAAGACCCTGTGGAACTAAATGATAATTCACAACCACAGCCAGATGTGGCATTACTCAAACCTCGTGATGATTTTTATGCAGATGCACACCCCCAACCTCAAGATATTTTCTTATTAATTGAAGTGGCTGATTCGACAATAATTTATGACAGGGAAGAAAAAATTCCTTTATATGCAGAAGCTAATATAATTGCGGTTTGGTTAATAGATATTAATGAGCAAGTTGTTGAAGTTTATCAACAACCAACAGCTACAGGATATGAGCATATACAAAAGTTTGCTGGTGGTGAAACTTTATCAATTCCAGGGTTTTCTGATGTCACAATTACGGTCAATGAAATCTTTGGTAGATAAATCACGGGTTCTATTTTTGTATCGCGCAAAGGCGCAAATAAGAGCGTTAGAGGGATGTTCATGTTCAAAGGCTGAGGCTTCAAGTATAAATTACCTCCTGCCTCTGGTTGGTGAGCGTAGCCGAACCACCGCCTCCTGCCTTTAATTACTGTGCTACACGCCAAATTTTGATGGTATTATCCTCGCTACCACTGACAATTGTCTTACCATCAGCTGTAAAACCAACAGATGTCACGGTATCTGCATGGCCTGTCAAGGTATTCATCACTTCCCCTGTGGCTAAATTCCAAAGTTTGATGGTACGATCGCGGCTGGCACTGGCTAAGATCATCCCATCTGGGCTAAAAGCCACACAGGTAACGGTATTAGCATGGCCTGTAAAGCTGCGAAGCACTTCGCCGGATGCAACATCCCAAAGTTTAATGGTGCGATCGCGGCTGGTACTGGCTAAGGTGGTACTATCAGGACTAAAGGCAACTGATGTGATTGTATTCGTATTACCCTTGAGGGTGCGGGCTGGGTCATCTTGGTAAAGATGCCAAAGTTTAATGGTTTTATCAAAACTCCCACTAGCTAAGTTACGCCCATCGGGACTAATAGCAACTGAACGCACCCAAAATTTATGTCCTTTCAGGGTGCGAATGAGTTTTCCTGTGCCTAAATTCCAAACTTTGAGGGTGTTATCATCGCTACCACTGACCAAAGTTTTACCATTAGGACTAATAGCTAATGCCTGAATTGAATCGGTATGTCCTTCTAAGGTGTAAACGATTTTACCTGTTGTCAAATTCCAAACTTTAATAGTTTTATCATCACTTCCACTCACTAAGGTTTTGCCATTAGGACTAATAGCCACAGCATTAACTTTTTGCGAATGTCCATTCAGGGTTAAAATTTCTTTTCCTGTGGCAATATTCCACATATTAATTATCTTCTCCCCTTCGCCACTGCTGGCAATTGTTTTGCCATCGGGACTAATGGCAACAGAGACAACAGATTTTGCTGTACCTTGGAGAGTATTAGCTAAAGCAATATTTTTAACTGGAATATTCGGTGATTGACCAAAAACAACTTCATTTTGAGAATGACTATAATTGGTTGGCTTGAGTTTTGATAACAAAATTGCTTGAATTTGGCGATATTGTTGATACCAAGTATCACTAAATCCAAATAATAAAACAAAAGCTGCTGCTAAAACTAAGATTTTTACAAAAGCGTATTGAAATGAAAAAGTTGATTTTGGTTGAGTTACGGTAAATTTGCCTGATGATTGACCTGCGGCTGGTAGGGCGCGTGGTAAGGCGGGAATTAAATCTTTAATCACTTCATCGGCTGACTGATAACGTTGACTTAAGTCTTTTTGCAACAACTTATTCATGACGTTATCTAATTCTGGCGACAAGGGACTCCGCAAATATTGTCGCCAACTGTTTGCCCAGCCATAACCATGTTCCATCCACAATTGAAACGGGGATGTTCCTGTTAGCAGATGAAAACAAGTAGCCCCCAAACTAAACAAATCACTGGCTGGATAAGCTTTGCCGTCTCGAATTTGTTCTAGTGGGGAATAACCATGCGAACCAATGGATGTGCCACTTTTATTTTTGACTTTTTCGGTTAATTGTTTAGAAGAACCAAAATCAATCAAACTGAGTCGCCCATCATACCGACAGCGAATTAAATTTTCTGGTTTAATGTCACGGTGAATTACACCGCGATCGTGAATAAATTTAAGTACAGGTAATAAATCAAGTAAAATAGCTTGAATTTCATTGGCTTTATAAACTCGGCGTTGTTGTAATTCTTTTAACAAGTTCTGCCCATTTATAAATTGTTGGACTAAATACAGGCATTTATCTTGCTCAAAGTAAGCAATTAGTGTGGGAATTTGGGGATGTTCGCCAAGTTCTTGCAGCCGTTTTGCTTCTTCTGCAAATAACTCCATTGCTTTTTTCTGCGACCAAGTTCCTTGAAATTTTGGTGCTAATTGCTTGATTACACAAAGTTCATTGAGTTTATCGGTATCTTCTGACAAATAAGTTCTGCCAAATCCCCCTTCATCGGAAAGCACCCGAATCACCCGGAAGCGATTTCGTAACAGTGGTACTAAGGAAGTGCCACAAGTCTGGCATAACTGCTTGCCTTTGGGATTTAGGGGATTTGGGCAATCGGGATTTAAGCAGCAGATCATTATCTGACAGGCGCGACTGCATAAAAATTTTTACTAAGTTAACCCCGATATTTCCCTTAATTACTATTGACTCTCTCGAATTTATGGTAGATCCCTCTGGTGATGGGGAGTGGGGAATTAATTATATAGTCAATTTTGGTAAATGCTCATCAGTTTTCTTCAAGCTTAGAGGATGTTTTAAAAGTCTTATTGTTGGTAGCCATCACAACCAACCACTTTTCAAACACCCTTTTAGAAAACTACGAGAGTCATGAGATGAATTTTATCGATTATATATTAACTTGCTCTCCCAACAAATGACATTCGTTATTGATGAAGTCATGTTAGTAACAAATAAAACTAGATTTTAGGTGCGATTACTTGTCACGCTAATAGTTAAATCAACAGAAAGTCAGGGAATACTAAGTGTAGATTACTAGAGAAAGAGTATAGCAAATTGCTGATTACTGAGTATAAACGTAGTATTTTCAGGATTTTCAGCCATTAACATAGTCCTCATCTATGCCGCAACTGCTATATTTCCCAACTCTTGCCCACAAATTTAGATTTTAGGATTGATCAACTAACTATGCTTGTTTCTTATGATTTAAATCTAGTAGTTCTCTCAATAATCATTGCGATTATCTCAGCTTATACATCTCTAGATTTAACAGAAAGAATTGCAAAGGCTAAAGGGTGTGCTTGGATTGCTTGGTTAATTGGTGGTGCGAGTTCCTTTGGACTGGGCATTTGGTCGATGCACTTTGTTGGGATGTTGGCATTTAATCTAACTGTACCTATCAGTTATAACTTTTTGATTGTTTTAGTTTCTGTCTTGCCTGCAATTTTCTCATCAGGGTTTGCCCTGTGGATTTCTAGCCGCAAAATACTGGCGCTTCCCAGCTTGTTAGGTGCGAGTTTTATTATGGGGATGGGTATTACGATGATGCACTATACCGGGATGGCGGCAATGCGATCGCCTGCGATCGCTCACTATAATCTCGGATTAGTGGTACTTTCCATCATCATTGCAGTCACAGTATCACTCATTGCCTTGTGGTTAACCCATTATTTGCATAATCAAGAAGTCGTTATCTGGTGGCAGAAACTCATCGCAGCAGCATTAATGGGCATAGCTGTACCGATGATGCACTATACAAGTATGGCGGCGATCGATGTTCATAGCATTAGACCATTATCTGGGGATTTTCCAGTACTCAACACCACTTGGCTTTCCTCGTTGATTAGTGCTGTCATCTTTTCGATTTTAGGTTTGGCACTGGTAACTTCTTCGGAAACAAAAGTTATTGACCGCACTAGAGAGCTTTCTTTAGCTTTGAAGCAACTCCAGGAATCACAATTGCAACTGATTCAAACAGAGAAAATGTCCAGTCTCGGTCAACTGGTGGCTGGAGTCGCCCACGAAATCAATAATCCCATTAACTTTATTTATGGCAACCTCCAATATTTAGAAGAACATAGCCACAATTTGCTGAAAGTTGTACAGCTTTACCAAAATTCCGGGGCGCAAATTCCCAAGCAAAACCCGGAAATCGATTTGGCGTTTTTACAAGAAGATTTACCCAAGATAATGGAATCGATGAAAATCGGTACTAGTCGCATTATGGAAATTGTACTGTCGCTGCGTAATTTCTCCCGCGTGGATCAAGCTGAATATTCCCTGGTCGATATTCATGATGGGATTGATAGTACATTGTTGATTTTGCAACATCGTTTAAAGGCTTCATCAGAACGTCCAGCCATTAACATAGTCAAAGATTATCAGCAATTACCTTTGGTGGAGTGCTACGCTGGACAACTGAATCAGATGTTTATGAATATCTTGGCAAACGCCATAGATGCCATTGAAGAACTCAATCTTCAGCAAACTGAGCAAAGTTTTGCAGAGCGTTTTTACCAAATCACCATTCGCACTTCAGTCATCAATTCTGAATGGGTACAAATTGCGATCGCTGATAATGGTACCGGGATTCCTGACAATGTTCTCAAACAAATTTTTGAGCCATTTTTTACCACAAAACCCGTAAGTAAAGGTACAGGCTTGGGAATGTCAATTAGCCATCAAATTGTGACTGAAAAACATCACGGTAAGCTAGAGTGTTTTTCCACACCCGGTAAAGGCACAGAATTTGTCATTCAAATTCCAATTCAACAACAATAGGACTTACGCCATAAGATGAAAAATCCAGCGTAAGTCCTAACAAGCATAATCAATGTTTTGTGGGCTAAGGTTTTTGGGTGGCGATCGCTAATTTTGCCCCTTGGACTTGTCTGACTTGATCCATCACCGCCACCACCTTACCATGTGTGACTGTTTCATCCGCATTCACAACCACTAATGCTTCTTGGTTATCGCCAACTAAAGTCCGCAATTGTCCGGCTAAAGCATCAACGGTGGTGGGTTGACGGTTGACACTCACCACTCCATCTTTATCAACTGTCACAGTAATTTTGGCAGGAACTTGCTGCTGTTTGGCTGTTGCTGCTTTGGGTAAGTTAACTGGCAAACCTTCTGAGCGAGTTAAAAATAAAGTTGACATAATAAAAAATGTCAAAATCGCAAATATCACATCAATCATCGGTACGATGTTGATTTGCGGTGGTAAATCTGGCTCATCTTGTAGACGCATAGGTTCTGTCTCCTCGTTCATAGCGGCGGCGATAGAGCAGTTCTAATTGTCCACCATATTCTTGCATAGCGGCAATTTGGCGTTGATATAAACCCCGAAAGGTGTTAGCAAATAAGAGTGTAAAAATAGCTACAATTAATCCTGAAGCTGTGGAAACCAGCGCCTCACTAATACCTGCGGTCACTCCAGTGGTTTTTGTACCCCCCACATCACCCAAGTTTAAAGATGCAAAAGACACAATCAAACCCAATACAGTACCTAATAAACCTAAAAGTGGCGCTAATCCAATAATTGTATCAAACATATTTTGAAAGCGTTTGAGAACCGGAATTTCGGCTTGGGCTTCACTTTCTAAAGCCAGACGAAATTCTTCCGGGGTGGGTTCTTCTAGTTGCAGTGCAGCTAAAAAAATGCGGGCTACTGGCAAGTCTGCATTCTTTTGCAACTTATCCAACGCACCAACCACATTATCCAGGCGGTAGAGATTCAAAACTTCGCGGAC
This sequence comes from Nostoc sp. FACHB-190, assembly GCF_014696905.1. Classification (NCBI taxonomy): domain Bacteria; kingdom Bacillati; phylum Cyanobacteriota; class Cyanophyceae; order Nostocales; family Nostocaceae; genus Nostoc; species Nostoc sp. FACHB-190. Next base: position 21,326 of record NZ_JACJQW010000028.1, on the reverse strand, counting down.
TACACGATTTTGCCGAGTATTAACCCGATACCAAAAGCGCACTCGCTCGATAATTAATGCGATTCCCACCACACTAAACGCCAGCAGTGGCCACATCACTACGCCACCTGCTACAAACAATTCATACATGGGCAATATCTCTAAAGAACTAAATGGACAACGTTACAGTTAGATTAATAGTTTACAGCAATAAATGATATATCTTATCAATAAGTAACTAAAAAAATCAAAAGCTCCATCAAGTTAAATTTTCTTTTGCTGACATAATCATTCATCTCGCCGCCAAGGCGAATTAGCTAAAAACCTTATAAATCAAGGATTTTTCAAGGACGCTGTAGATGACAGTGGACTCAGGCTTTTTGGTAATGAATTGCTTGACTTTGACGACAGCTAGTTTTAACTGGGATCAATAACTAATAAGAACTTGCAACAAATTCTGAGATTACCCATAAATCAATACAGTTCAGTTAAGGCAACAACTTAGACTGGTGTAGGTTGGGTGGAGGAACGGAACCCAACATTTTCAAGGCTTTGTTGGGTTACGCTATCGCTACACCCAACCTACTATTCTCTTAACTGAACCGTATTGACCCATAAATCTCTTCCTCACTCCTCATGACCTACTTCTACAAGTGGTTTATAAATCAAATTTGTTGACGTACTGTTTATTCTTGTGCATCTATGGCTAAACTATTTGACTCGATAACCGAAGAACTGCAAGAGTTCATTGCAGCCCAAAACCTGTTTTTTGTAGGGACTGCACCTCTGAGTTCTATGGGTCACGTTAATTTATCCCCCAAAGGTCTTGATTGCTTGCGAATCTTGTCACCTCACCGAGTAGCATACCTCGACCTGACAGGTAGCGGTAACGAAACTTCCGCCCATCTGCAAGAAAATGGTCGCATTACCTTTATGTTTTGCGCTTTTGTCGAACCACCAAGAATTTTACGACTTTATGGTAAAGGATACGTAGTTTTACCGAATTATGCTGAATGGGACTCGTTATCTTCGGTGTTTCCTCAGATACCAGGGGCTAGACAAATTATCGTCGCTGATATTGAGATTGTGCAAAGTTCTTGTGGTTTTGGTGTTCCTCTTTATGAATATCAAGGTCAACGCCAAACACTAGTTAATTGGGCAATTAAAAAAGGGGAACAGGGAGTGAGAGAATATCAACAACAAAAAAACAGCATCAGCATTGATGGTTTACCCACACCTTTGAGTCAATTACAGCAGAATGCAGGAGTCAGCAGTCAGAATACAGACTAAAAACAAGCTAGTACAGGTCGGCGTAAATAAACCGACTATCTGGAATTGCTAAAAGGCTTGTGGTATCGTTATTATTTCCTTTTACTTTTGCCTTTTTACTTTTGCCTTGTTGTGCTAGATACTGAGTTTTGACTTTATAAATGCTGTATTCCAATCGCGGGGAATCTGTTGTATGTTTAGGCAAAATTAGCATTGCATCGATTTCTATTTAAACCGCGCCCAAAAATCCACAATCAGAAATTTATTGTCAATTATCCAGAGTCTAAAAGGCTAGATTTTTAACTATTTACTGTGGACTTTTGTCAAAAATAACCTTTATCCAGAGAATTTATGATTTTGGGTTAGCTAATGCGGTGATTTATCCCAAATATCGGCAAAAATCTCTATCTATTAGTTGCCTTTTTGGCTGATATTCATGATTAAATTTATGGTGAAGGAACTATTATATGGTGTGCGTGTCTTGACGTAATGATTTGCTACGAATTATGATTCGAGTTTATTCCGGATCAACCGGTACGGTCTCGAAAATTAGTGCAAGTAAATTCAACTGTCGCTCTAAATAATCACACGCATGAGATTACGCTTATTTCTACTTGGCGTTGTCAGTATTTTCCTGCTTTCTTCTCCAGCAAAAGCCTCTCGCTTAGAATCTTGGAGTTTTGATACAGCCCAAAATCAACTTAACATTACTACTGTCTCTGGTGTGAAGCCTAGAGCATTTTTAATACAAAATCCCACAAGGTTAGTTATTGATCTTCCGGGTACAAAACTGAATACAAATACAATTCGGAAAAACTATGGTGCGACAGTCCGGGAAATCCGTGTTGGTAAGGTTGACGATAACACAACTAGACTAGTAGTTGAACTAGCACCAGGATACACCGTAGACCCTGCTAAGTTATTGGTTCAAGGTGATTCTTCAACTCATTGGATAGTAAAATTCCCCTCAGTGGAACGGGTTCAAAATCCCAATGATGATAATGTTTCTGCTTCTAGCAGCGAAGAACAAATTCCTGTTGCTGTTAGTGATGTTTCTTTGTTTGCAGGAGTTGTACCTTTAGGTAAGGAAATACCACAATTGCGATCGCGGGTACAAGCATTAGCATCTCGGTATCGTTCCCTTGACCCAGGATTGTTTTTTTTAGATTTAGATACAGGTAACTATCTCGATTTCAATGGTGAGAAAGTTTTTCCCGCCGCTAGTACTATTAAGTTTCCAATTTTGATTGCCTTATTTCAAGAAATTGATGCAGGTAGAATCAAACTAAATGAAACCTTGGTAATGCGGCGTGACTTAATCACTGGTGGTTCAGGAGAATTTCAATACAAGCGTGCTGGAACTCGTTTTAGTCTGTTAGAAACAGCAACTAAGATGATTACCATCAGTGATAATACTGCTACCAACATGATTATTGACCGCTTGGGTGGTAAGGCTAAGTTAAATCCGCGTTTTCGGAGTTGGGGACTGCAAAACACTGTTGTACGGAATTTACTTGGTGACTTCAAGGGTACGAATACAACCAGCGCCAAAGATTTAGTTAGGCTGTCAGCGTTGGTTGCGAATAATCGCTTGTTGAGTGATTCGAGTCGTGGCCGTGTCTTAAATATTATGCAGCGTGTTCATAACACCAAATTATTACCGGCTGGTCTAGGGAAAGGTGCGGTGATTGCTCATAAAACCGGAACTTTAGGCATTGTACTAGGTGATGCGGGAATTATTCAAATGCCCTCTGGTAAGCGTTACTTAGCCGGAATTTTTGTCAGAAGACCTTTTAATGATTTGAAAGCGAGAGATTTTATCAATCAAGTTTCTCGGATGGTTTATGGCTATTTAGACCAACCCAGAGTAGCCACCACCGACAAGCCGGAATCATTGTGATATCAATCGTATTTGATTGGTGAAAATCGAGAGGCTCAGATCCCCGACTTCTTGAAGAAGTCGGGGATCTTTTGGTTTATGAATGAGCCTGATTACGAACTACGAATTAAGGATTAATATACACAGGCTTACAAGTGAACTTGCCGTAAACTATTCTGGTAAATATCGCTACAGAGTTGGTGAGGTTTGCAGGTGACAAACGAAGAACTGTTGCAAATTATTGAAAAAGCTGCGAAGGAAAAGGTAACAGAGCTAGACCTATCTAACAAACAACTCAGCAGCCTGCCACTAGAAATCGGCCAACTCGCTAATTTGACAAGGCTATACCTCGGTAACAATCAACTGAGGAGTCTACCGCCAGAAATCGGACAACTCGCCAATTTGACAGAGCTATCCCTCCACAACAATCAACTGGAGAGCCTACCGCCAGAAATCGGCCAACTCGCTAATTTGACAAGGCTATACCTCGATAATAATCAACTGGGGAGCCTGCCACCAGAAATCGGACAACTCGCCAATTTGACGTGGCTATACCTCGGTAACAATCAACTGGGGAACCTGCCACCAGAATTTGGACAACTTGCCAATTTGACAGAGCTATCCCTCCATAACAATCAACTGAGCAACCTGCCACCAGAAATCGGACAACTTGCCAATTTGACAGAGCTATCCCTCCATAACAATCAACTGGGGAACCTGCCACCAGAATTTGGACAACTTGCCAATTTGACAGAGCTATCCCTCCATAACAATCAACTGGGGAGCCTGCCACCAGAAATCTGCCAACTCCTCAACTTAACAGAGTTATCCCTCGATAACAATCAACTGGAAAGCCTGCCGTCAGAAGTTTGCCAAATTTCCAACTTAACAAGGCTATACCTCGGTGACAATCAACTCAGTACTTTACCGCCAGAAATCTGCAAACTTTCCAACTTAATAACGCTATACCTTAATGACAATAAACTCAGCACTTTACCGTCAGAGGTTTGCCAACTTTTCAACTTAACAACGCTATACCTCGGTGGCAATAAACTCAGCACTTTACCGTCAGAAGTTTACCAACTTTCCAACTTAATAACGCTATACGTTCATGACAATAACCTCAGCACTTTACCGTCAGAAATCTGCCAACTCTCCAACTTGACGCGGTTATACCTTGATCACAATCAACTCAGGAGTCTGCCACCAGAAATTAGCCAACTTTCCAACTTAACGCGGTTATACCTTGATCACAATCAACTCAGGAGTCTACCACCAGAAATTGGCCAACTTGCCAACTTGACAATGTTATATCTCGGTAACAACCCTATAACTTCGCCACCACCCGAAATTATCGAACAAGGAACCCAGGCAATTTTGACTTATCTGCAAGAAAAGTTAGAAGATAGCCAACGCCAATGGGTTTCTAAACTGTTAGTAGTTGGTGAAGGTGGTGTAGGCAAAACATCCTTATTAAGAGCGTTACGCGGTGAAGAATTCGACACCCAAGAATCAACCACCCACGGTATTGAAATTAAATCTCTCCCATTAACCCATCCTGCAAAACCAGATGTCACCATGCAGCTGAACACCTGGGATTTTGGCGGACAAGAAATTTATCACGCTACTCATCAATTCTTCCTCACCAACCGTTCCCTGTTCTTACTCGCCTGGAATGCGCGACTAGGATTTGAGCAAGGTAAACTTTACTATTGGCTAGATACTATCAAAGCCTTAGCCCCAGAATCACCCATTTTACTTGTCGCCACTCACATCGACGAACGCGACGCTGACCTTCCCCTCAAAGAGTTACGCGACAAATACCCGCAAATTGTTGAACATTGCAAAATTAGTTCTAAAATCAGCCTGGGTCTTGAAGAACTCCGCCAAGCAATTGCCGATACATCTGCTAAACTGCCCTTAATGGGTGAAATCTGGCCTACGACTTGGTTAAATGCTGCCAACGCTATTCGTTCCCAGCCAGAAAAATACATCACGCCGCAGCAATTGGGGAAAATCATGGCTGAGTCTGGAGTTGCGGACATTAGTCAAGAAGTGCTGGCGCGATGGCTGCATGAATTAGGCGAAATTCTCTATTTCCAAGACAATGAAGAACTCAACGATACAGTTATCCTCAAACCGCAGTGGGTGACAGAATATATCAGCAAAGTTTTGGAAAGCGAAGAAGTAATTAACAAATTTGGCATCTTCACCCGCCAGGAAATGGATAAACTCTGGCAAGATTTAGCCCCATCAATGCGTGACCATTTTCTGCGCCTGATGGAACGGTTTGACCTTTCCTACCGCACTTTAGAAAACCGAGATATTAGTTTAATTGTGGAACGGTTGCCTTTTGACCCGCCGAATTATGAACAGCAATGGCAGCAAATCAAAGCTAAAGCAAATTGCCATGAAATTTCGATGAAATTCAAACTCAATACTATTCCGGCGGGGATTCCGACTTGGTTTATTGCGCGTCAACACCGCTTTACAACTAATACCCATTGGCGCAACGGGGCATTGTTGGCTTATGAACAAGAACATTTAGCTTTGGTGGAAGCTGCGAAAGGCGATCGCTATATTAAACTAACAGTACGCGGTGCTAACCCGTTAAATTTCTTCGTGCTATTACGAGATGGCATTGAAGTAACTCTCTCCAGATTTCCCGGCTTAGATATTCAACGCACTATCCCCTGTCTTGGCCATGATGGCGAACCCTGCACCCACGAATTTGACTATCACCAATTATCCAAACGTTGGGAAAAAAAGAAATCAACCATTGAATGTCCCGAAGCCATAGAAGATGTATCAGTTGCCGAACTTTTGTATGGCTTAAATTTTCATACCCAAAATGCGGTTTTAGAACGTATTGATGAATTAGAAACAAAAGTCATTGATAAACAAGCAACTATTCTCAATGAACTCAAAAATCTGCGCGAACTTTCTCAACGAGAATTTACTAATATATTCCGCCGCGAACAAGCAAAAATCGATTCGCATTGTCCAAATATTTTTGTTCTGCGTCCCCGTGGTGGTAAATCTTGGCAAAAAGCCCTAGCCGGACAAAAAATAGATTTACAACTTTATTGCCAAGCCCCTGGCTGTTGGCATCCTACCCAAACAGGTGGTTTATATGAAATAGATGAACCTGCCAAATGGCTGAGAGCAACTGCACCTTATATTGGTAAATTATTTAAAGTTTTGAGATTTGCCGCACCCATAATTGGCCCTTGGCTGGGTGTGGTAGACCCCAAAGAATACGAAGCAATTTATAAAAATGATTTGGAATTATTTAAAGAACTAGCCGAGAAATTACCAGAAATTCAAGATGCCGCAGATTTAGAATTAGCAGATAGAATTGCCAGAGGTGAAGATTTAGATCCCGAACGCGCCGACGGTGCAGCCTTGCGTGCTTTGCGCCAATTGTTAGAAGAAAAAGATCCCCAACAACATTGGGGCGGCCTCAAGAAAGTATTAACACCAGAAGGACATTACCTTTGGCTGTGCGAACACCACGCAGCCGAATATAAACGCTAATAAGAGGAAGTGCGATCGCTTTCTCGATTATCTTACAAAATGCGATCGCTACAAGGTTTACCTAGCTTCGCAGAAATCAAATATGATTCCCATAGTAACCAAGGGAACCAAGGGTATAGGCGTGTAAGGGTTTTAAACACATACACCTTTCTTGAGAACCTTAATTGTCTATTGGTATCAAATAAACAAAATTTAGGGACAATCTTCCTGTGGTTACTTTCATCTAGAAAGCAATCATAGGAACATTGTCCCTATTTTTAATTTGATTACTGAGTCTGGAGTGCTGAGGAAAATACTAGCCTCTCTAATTTACTCAGCCGTAGCTAGTTCAGTGCTACCGCGTGTCTTGCGGCGGGTGAGGCTGTTGTACAACATCATACCGATCGCTTTGATTAAGTTGCCTTCTAATTCTTGGAACATTTTCATGTTCGTCCCAAAGGCTGCATTGGCTTCATCCACGATGCGATCGCCTGTGGCATCATCAATGGGTAGTTCGTCTAATGTTTGACGATACTTTGCTTTAAATCCCTTTTCATCAGGAATTTCAGCAAATTCATAAAAGGCGGTTCCTTGTCCATCACTCAAGTTCATTGCTGTCACGGCAATGTTCTTGAGAATCTGTCCCCCGGATAAGTCACCCAAGTAACGAGTGTAAGAATGAGCAATTAATAATTCTGGTTCGGTTGCGGAAATTTCGCGGATGCGTTGCACATAAGCTTCACCGGCTGGCGATAGTTTGATTTGTTCGCGCCAGTTGGCACCGTAATAGTAGCTTAAGTCTTGCTCTAAAGTCCGCTTGCGGTGCAGTTGGGGGAAATTAATTTTAGAAACGATGGGGTGTTGGCGATGCTTTTCCATCTCCTCTTCCATTGCCGAGTAGACGAAGTAAAAGTTAGCCACTAATTTCCGGTAGGAACTTTTTTCTACCACTCCTTTTAAAAAGCACTTGACAAAACCTACATTTTCTGCCATCGTGTGGGCTTTTTTTGTGCCGACACGTAACTTGCTGGCTAAATTGCTGCTCATATTAAAATTTCTCACCTTGAAAAAGGATGTACCGAGGTTCCGATTTACGAACGGCTAAGAAAGGTCATTAAAAAGTTACATTAAAACTATTTGATGAGAATTTATATTAAAAATTTTTAAGCAAACAGATTGTATACTTTTGTAACACTCTGCCAGACCGCAAAATAGTAACCACTCTATTCATCATCAAGGTTAAAATCTATGATCAGGTATGGCGATCGCTAAAATTTCTGTATAAAAACTTTACAAAGCTCAGAAAAATTTTAGAGATTTTCACTTAAATAGGTCTAGTGGTAATAGATTTCTCAAAAGAAAAACAAGTATATATTTAAAGTGCTGAGTTTGGAGTGCTGAGTAATGAGTGCTGAGTGCTGAGTGCTGAGTGCTGAGTAATGAGTGCTGAGTGCTGAGTAATGAGTGCTGAGTGCTGAGTAATGAGTTTGGAGTAAAAATACTAACCTCTAGCTTCTCCCTAAACTTGTTCAATTAAAAAGTAAAGTAAAATTTTCCAGTGTTATGGTGTGGGGTGTTTAAATATTATGGTGTCATCAATAACTCGAACTCAAGGCAACATCCAAGGTCTTGCGGTTGTAGAATCTAATCATGGAGAAACGGAACTGAACAAAAATTTGGCGTTTAGTTTGATACCATTACCAGCGACTCCCCTGTTTGGGACAGATGGGATTCGGGGTAAGGTAGGAGAATTACTGAATGCGCCTTTGGCTTTACAAATAGGTTTCTGGACAGGTGTAGTTTTACGGAATTATGCAGGTGAAACAAGACCAGTAATTCTGGGACAAGATTCGCGCAACTCTAGCGATATGTTGGCAATGGCTTTGAGTGCGGGGTTAACAGCCGCAGGCATTGAAGTTTGGTATTTGGGCTTATGTCCTACTCCTTGCGTTTCCTATCTTACCAGCATGAGTGAAGCGATCGGCGGCGTGATGATTTCTGCCAGTCACAACCCACCGGAAGACAACGGGATTAAAGTTTTTGGTGCTGATGGAGGGAAGTTACCACAAGCATTACAAGCAGAAATTGAAGCTGGATTGCGTGGTAAATTGCCAGTTACAGGCGGGATGAATTGCGGTAGACATTATTCTCGGCAGCAGTTAGTGAGTGATTATAGCCAAGCTTTAAAACAACCATTGCAGCATGAGGGAAATCTGCAAGGAATGAAGATTGTTTTAGACTTGGCTTGGGGTGCAGCCGTTGGTTTAGCACCACAAGTATTTAGGGAAATGGGCGCAGAAATTATCTGCTTACATAATGCCGCAGATGGCGATCGCATCAACGTTGATTGTGGTTCTACTCACCTGGATATTTTGCAAGCCGCAGTCAAAGAACATCAAGCTGATGTAGGTTTTGCCTTTGATGGTGATGCCGATCGCGTGTTAGCTGTAGATAATACAGGTAGACAAGTCAATGGCGACTATATTCTTTATTTGTGGGGTCGTCATTTGCAACAACAGCAACAACTCCCCGATAACCTGATAGTTTCCACCGTCATGGCGAACTTAGGGTTTGAACGCGCTTGGCAACAACAAGGTGGTAAATTGATTCGTACCGCCGTTGGTGATCAATATGTGCAAGCCGAAATGTTGCGGACTGGTGGAATGCTAGGCGGCGAACAATCTGGTCATATTTTGTGTAGACACTATGGCTTGACTGGCGATGGTTTATTAACCGCCTTGCATATAGCCAACTTAGTTAAACAAACTGGTGTTTCCTTGGGTGAATTAGTTGACCAAAGCTTCCAGACTTATCCCCAATTATTAAAGAATGTCAGAGTTGTAGACCGCGATCGCCGTTTGGCTTGGCAAGAATGTCAACCTGTTCAAGATGCGATCGCTCTCGCCGAAACCGCAATGGGTAATACTGGTAGAATCTTAGTCCGCGCCTCCGGTACAGAACCAGTCATTAGAGTCATGGTGGAAGCGGCTGATGCGGAACTCGCCCAACATTGGACAAATGAATTAGTCGCCAAAGTCCAACAACACTTGGCCTAAGTAATTCTGAGTTCAGAAAAAGATTATCTGTGAAGAATCTACGGTAGGACTTATGCAAAAAAACGAAAAAATAAGGTTTTAGAACAGGGTACAGGGGTATGAAGGTGTAAGGGTGTAAGTATTCAAAACCCTGACACCCTGAACCAAGGTTTTTGGGGCAGAACGTAAAAAACCTACACCTGTCAGTGTACCCCTACAACCTTCCCAAAACCCTTGATTTTTCGTTTTTATGCGTAAGTTCTACTGAAATTAACCATTAATCACTTCTCCGCCATTTACATGAATGACTTGACCAGATATGTAAGAAGCATCATCAGAAGCTAAAAATACATAACTGGGTGCAACTTCTTCTGGTTGTCCTGGTCTTTGCATGGGGACTTGTTTACCAAAAGTCTCGACCTTTTCTTCAGGAAAAGTTGAGGGAATTAATGGTGTCCAAATGGGGCCGGGTGCTACTGCATTGACTCGAATTTTCTTCTCGACCAAATTTTGAGATAACGAACGAGTAAAAGCAACGATCGCACCTTTGGTAGCAGAGTAATCTAATAGTTGGGGACTACCTTTATAAGCAGTTACTGAGGTAGTGTTGATAATGACACTGCCTTGTTTCAAATGTTTTAATGCTGCTTTTATCAGGTAAAACATTGAAAAAATATTCGTGCGAAAAGTTCTTTCTAACTGTTCTTTGGTAATATCTTCAATGCTTTTTTGCGGGTGTTGTTCAGCAGCGTTATTTACCAAAATATCTAGTTTACCAAATTCACCTAATGTTTGTTTAATAGCGTTTTGGCAAACAGTTTCATCGGTAATGTCACCCGCTATAGCTAAGGCGCGTCTACCTTGTTTTTCTACCAAGTTTTTTGTTTCTGTCGCATCCCCATGTTCATTCAGGTAAACAATCGCTACATCTGCACCTTCTTTAGCAAATGCGATCGCTACAGCCCGACCAATACCACTATCTCCACCTGTAATTAATGCAACTTTATTTTTTAATTTCCCACTACCGCGATACTGTTCATCTTCAGCTTTCGGTCTTGGCTGCATCTCAGATTCTTTACCTGGTGGTTGTTGCTGCTGTGGTGGTTGTAATTTTTCTTTTTGTGTTGATGCTGGCATGAAATTTTTCCTGATATTATTGTTGTGTTTCTGCGATCAAAAATGCCTATGAATAAACCTTGGGTCGATAACTCAAGCCAAGGTTTACTGATAGATTTTGCTTTCACTTACATATAGTAAGTTGGTGCATTTTTACCCCGGATATTAGCCAAATATATTCAACTGACATTAATTCTCCCCACACCCTAAAAATGCTCTTATTCTGACCACGGAAAACAAAGTACACAACTCTACTTATCGATAAAGAATTAAAGTCTCTTTATCTGTTTTTAAGGTATCTATTAAGTTAGGAGTATTAATCAATCTCTAGATGGAAAGCGATTATCTGCTAACTCAATCTGAAGAGTGAAATGATCGCAGTTATATTTGAGATAAGGGAGACAAGGGAGAGATGTTTGTAAATGATTTAGGATAGTTATATTCAGTTTCAACTGACAATCTTGGAGCTTATTCCTCAGTGATTTAAAATTGCTATGTATTCTCAAGTACAACACCTTTTATCTTGATGACTACTAAAACATTGGGTTTAGCAGAAAATTTATATGAATATTTGCTATCTGTTTCTGTGCAGGAACCAGAAGTATTAACGCAATTACGCCAAGAAACCGCCCAACATCCAATGGGAAGAATGCAAATTGCACCAGAACAAGGGCAGTTAATGTCTTTGCTGGTAAAGTTAATGGGAGCGCGGAAAACTTTAGAAATTGGCGTGTTTACGGGCTATAGTACTTTGGTTGTGGCGTTAGCACTACCAAAAACAGGCAAAGTCGTAGCTTGTGATATTAGTGAAGAGTCTACCGCGATCGCTCGTCGTTATTGGCAACAAGCCGGAGTCGCCGAGAAAATAGACTTACATCTCGCCCCAGCACTGGAAACTTTAGATCGTTTGTTAGCCGATGCTGAAGCGGAAACTTTTGATTTTGCTTTTATTGATGCCGATAAAAGTAACTATGATAATTATTATGAGCGATCGCTACAACTAGTCCGTCCGGGTGGATTAATTGCCATTGATAATGTTTTATGGTCGGGTAGAGTTGCAGATCCCGAAGTTCAAGACAATCGCACTAAAAAAATCCGCGCTTTCAATCAAAAACTCCACCAAGATTCCCGCATCACCCTTAGTTTAATTCCCATCGCCGACGGTTTAACCTTGGCACTTAAGAATTGAATTTAACATTGGCGGTGCATAAATAACGCCGTGTGCAACTTTCTCTCAAACCTAACCCCCAACCCCTTCCCTACGAGGGAAGGGGAGCAAGACTCAAAGCCTCTCTCCGCTTCGGGGAGCCAGCGCGTTGCGGAGGTTCCCTCCGTTGTAGCGACTGGCGTGAGAGGTTTGGAGAGGGGTTTCAAGAATAAGTCGCACATCGTGTTAAATATAGTTATTTCGTTCTCACCCACCAGTGTAATACCTTCAAGTTAGATTCTATTTCTTGCCAATAATCGGCTGTAGAGTCTATATTTTTGATTGCGATAAGTGTTTTATCTACATAGTTTAAATTTGTTAGACCTAACTGCTTTCTTAGCTCATTTTTGGTTAACATATCTTCTTTAAAATATTCTAGATGATTGGGTAATTCCCCCTTTTCTCTAGTTGGCAAGTTAGGAATTGTCTTAAGTTGTTCTTTTATTTTATTTACTGCTTCAATCGCTTCTTGCGAGCTTGGTTTTTTAGCCACTAATTTTAAATCTTCTTGACAAAAATCTTTTTCTTGTCCAGAGGGATCTAACTTGACTCTAATTTGCGGAGCGAAGAAGATTGAAAATATTCCATTATAAATTTGATTGTCAATTACTTCGCCTTGTCCGTTCGGAGTTATGACTTTATCACCGTTTTCAATGCTCATAATTGATATTCCCCCTACATTTAGTTATTGAGTAACTACCTATTGGTGTGGGTTCTACTTTATTTTAACTTTTATTAGGAACTTTCTTAAATAAAAATAAAATATACAAAATAATTAAGATTATTTTTGTATATTTTACCATATTAGTAACTTTTAATATTTTTTTTCTTAAAAGGAAAATTTTTATGACTACTCCTAATAGTATAGACTTCGATTTTGACTTTGATGGCATAGAGCGATCACAGTTTTTGAAGGAACTGAATGCTTTATATTCCGAGTTAGGTGATGACAGTCAAAGTCAAATTCCAGATAGTAATCCAGCTTCACGTCTTTTCGCACAACTCAATCAAGAAGTAGCGAAATTCGCTAAGTATCCTGAAGTTGACAGGCTTTCCGAAAGCAACTTTACAAATTCTGGCAGAACTGTACCCACAAAATTCCAAGAACTCAGTCAAGATTACAAATTTTATTGGATTCACTTTCCTGTTACTTTATCTCTACCTTCTAATTGGTATTTCAAAAAACTAGAGTGTGCTTTGGAATTTTATTCAGAATTTTCAGAAGCGCACTTGCAACCCAAAGCACGCATGATCTTACCTGATCGTAAATTCCAACAACAACTTAAAATTAATGGCAATGTAGAAATATGTATAGGACAAAATCTAGAATTTGAACCTACAACTGGACAATTAAACTTACAAGCCGGGGAAGCACAAATTGATATCAATGCTGGTGCTAACGCAAATCTTAAAAGTAGTTTTGGGCTAACATTAGAGCCGTTTACTTATTCATTAAAGACAGCCCAAATAACGCATAATGATCCTGGGGATTCTCAAGTGATATGGCGTATAGATGGTGCAGAATTCTTTCAAGAAAACCACCCGACTTTAATAGTAGTTTTACAGATACCAAAATCAGTTCAGCAAATTAAGATTGATGCTGTACTCCAAGCTTACCATCGAGCAAATTTCTGGACTGCTGAAATAGAGAACTTAGACGATTTAATGCGTATTTTTTCTAATAAAGCTAGAAGTTTCTTTGAAAAAGGCGCTCCTATTAAACATTCTGAAACATGGGATATTAGTCATAGTTTATGATGACTTATTATTTTAAATAACTAATTATGATTATTGAGGATAAACGATATAAGCCACCTTCAAAATATAAGAAATAACGCAATTTCAAAAATTGATAGGATTGATTAAAAATGAGCAGTGGTAAAGATATTGAGTATGAACTAATAGTAGAAAGTTATGATATTGTTCGTTTTCGCAACAGAAAGACAGATGCTCAATCTTCAGGACATTTAAACCTAGCTCCTATTTGTAGAAAAATTGCTAGATTTGAAAATTTACTGCGTGCAAAGCAACTAAAAAGCCGTGAAGCTTTTGAAGAATTTGGAAAACTTTTATATCAATGTTTATTCAATGGAGCCGTTGATAATGCCTTTAGGGAACTTCTTAAAGAAATTCGAGAATCTAAAAGAACTGGAAATAACAAATGGTACAGACTTCAACTAACTTTCCGTCAAGAAGTAGATGATTTAGCTAGTATACCTTGGGAATTTCTTTATTACCCTGATACTCACACTACAAATGGTTTTTTCCTGGTTGATGAACCATATTTAGCTATATCCCGCTACATTCCTAGTGATTCAGGAAGAGATACTCTTAATGTCAGAGGAGAGTTATTAAAATTTTTAGTTGTTGCCTCTCAGCCTGAAGAAGAAGGTATGGGTAAAGTATTACCAAACCGGATTATAGAAGTAATTAATAATCTGAAAAATAATTATTTAATTGATTTAACAATATTAGAAAATCCAAAAAGACAAGAACTTCAGGAAACAATAGATAATACCAAACCTCATATTTTGCACTATATTGGACATGGAAGATTTGATTCGCAAAAGCAAGTAGGAGAAATTGCTCTTGTTAATAGTGCCAAAAAGGCTGATTGGGTTTCTGATAGAACTTTTGGAGACTTTTTTAGGGATTTTCAGCCCCGTCTAGTTATACTTCAAGCGTGTCAGGGTGGTGAAGTCGATTTTACTGCAAACTATGCTGGTTTAGCTCCCCAATTAACTCGACGTGAAATTCCAGCTGTTATTGCCATGCAATATCCAATATGCAACGCAGTAGCTTCATTTTTTAGTGAATCATTTTATCTAGCATTAGCGAAGGGTGAGTCAGTTGATACTGCTATGCAGCAAAGTCGTATGAAAATAGTACGTAATCACCCCTGGAACCCAGAATTTTATACTAACAGAGATTTTGGAACTCCTGTTTTGTACATGAGTGCTAGAAATGGCTATATTATGCCACGACCTAAAGCTATCAAATTTGATGCTGAGGTTTTAAGAAATTCGCCTGACGAATTAGAGAAAGCTATTAATATTCTTTTTAATTCAGAAGAGTTAGCCAATATTGTATTTGGTTTGAGGCTGAGTTACAAGGATATTAATGGTGAAACACAACAGGAAAAAGTTAAATCATTAATTGATCAGTTAATAAAAGAAAATGACATTGAAAGCTTAGTTGAAGAGATTAAAGAATGTCAACCTGAATCTTTTACTGACTATAGATAATTAAAGTATTAGTTTAATTAATTTATAAACATCATAAAAAAGATTTCTTGAAGTCATCGAAAACCTCTTGCAAATAAGGGAGTTTTGTTTCATGCTCAAATTTCATAATTAGAGCTTCAATCTTATACTCTATTACTTCGCTTTTATTGCCTGTTTTAGAATGTTCTTCACTCAATTCTAAATATTCTATGACTTTTATACCAAGTTTTTTATTTTCAATAAAAGTATTTACTTCTTTTACAAAATCACGAAATTGCTGATGCTTTCCTTTAAAATAGCTTGTTAAATCATGACGTAATTGTCTTAATATTGCTGAATTAATATCTCTGCGCGGCTTTTTATCCTTATTTGGATTTTCTGTAACTGCGGATTTTGCTTCTTCTTCTTTTTCCAGTAGTACAGATGATGAACTATTCTGTTCAATAAGCTTGAAACGCAGTACCTCAGCTTCAGAGTCGTCTAAACTTACGAACCACGCTTTACCAATAATATCGTTAATTTTAATAAGAAACTCTTGGTTACTACTCAAAATTGCAGCACCTATTAATTACAAATATAATGTATCAATTACAGCATTCAAACTAGTACAACAAGGCAAAAGTAAAAAGAAATAATAACGATACCACAAGCCTTGTAGCAATTTCTTGTGGTCTGTTTATTTACGCCGACCTGTACTAGGGGTATGTTCAATCAAATATTATGGATTAGCAAAAAATAAATTCCCTTATATTGTCAGTCATTAGATTGCGTCAGTAAAAATAGTTTGCTATACCTGCAAGTTTTTCTTTGATTAACGCACTCTACAAGCAATAATCTTATCTTCGGTTCTCAGCAATATATTCTCTAATAAATTTAGCTATTTCTTTTTTTATTTTATTGTTAATGTGTTCGTCATTTAGACAGTCTTTGCAAATTCCTTCACTTATGGCAGCACTGTATGCCTCATGATTATCTGACATATATCTGTAATTGCCACGTTCGATTTGCTCTATACATTGTTTAAGATTTTTTCTTGTGCCTGAAGGTATTTTATCGTAATTTTTTATCTTATCTCGTAATAAATAATCATAATTATCCATATTTTTAACACTCCAAGTCTTTGTTAATCACAAAATTGACTGGACACTCAGGATCTAAACAATGACGATGGCATTGCAAGCGTTGTTGTTCAGCCTGAATCTCATCAACTTGTTTCCTCAGTAACGCCAGAATACTTTTTAGGCGTTCGGTAGGTGAGGTAACATTATTATCGTTATCTTCGTTCAACAAATCTTCCTTAATCTTACCAGGAGATAGAAGAAATTCTACCCTACCATCGTGTTCAATAATACCAAAATCTACATCTGCTGCTTTAATAACAGCCTGAACTACGCACTTAGAGCCGCATTCTGTACCGAAGATGCTTTGGATTTCCTCTAAATATTCGTATCCTTCCTGATATCTGGAAGGGTAAAAAGGATCAAACTTTTGAAAGTATTCGCTAGTTTTTTGAAGAAATGTTAAACTTTCGTCGTAGCTAAATAAGAATTCTTTACGTCGATACACTGTTTGACTGACACTACCCTTGAGACGGCGTAATATAGTGAACTCCATCCATGTAGCAAATCCTTCATTTAGGATGATACTACTGTGATGTAGAGTTTCAATTGCTGACCTGTATTCATCCTGAAGAAAAATTTGCTGATAAGGGGATTTTAAGCCTTCTCGATCAACTTTGCGGAGCAATCCATGACGGTATAAGATGGCTAGTTGCTGTCCTACTCTTGTATGCTTGTAGAAAAATCCATGACCATACTTTTCATGTAAAAGTAAAGCTGCAATATTACCTTCTAGCCATGTTTGACCGTAACGCTCATCTCCCTCTATACTCTGAAAATTGTATGCTAATTGTTGCTCAAAGAATGGATGTTCTTTGACGAGATGGGCTGCTAATTTGGGGTCGTAGGGAATCAAACATCCATGTATGGGCGAATAAGTGGGTGCAATCCACTGTAGTAATTTTTCGACCAAGGGTGAAAAACGTTTATTTTCACTTCTAGCTGCTTGTAGAGCTTCTAAAAGTTGCTCTTTGAGACTATAGTTATAAAGGCGATTGACTTGTTCTTCAGGAGTCAACAATTCAAAGGGAATTTGTCGGATTTCTTCACTATCAAACTCTTGGCGTATTTGAGATACCTGATAATGAATTTCTGCTGCTAGGGGTGTCACTACGTTGCGTTGTATTTTTTCAATTTGGGTCTTTGCAGATGGATAAGCATGAACCAAACGGGTAATTTTTTGGTTGATGTCGCTAATATGCAACGTAATCAACCAATCTCCTGGATCTAAAACTGTCAAATACCATCGTTCTGTTGATATTTGTTCTAGTTTAATGTGAGTTAGGGAACACTCTAGCTGCATTTTTAAAGGAACAGCTTTCGTATGATTTTGCCAACGAGCGATCGCTTTGACTTCAAAAGTAACTCCTGTTTCTATAATTTCTTGAGTTTTCCCTTGGAGATTGAGAAATACAAGGTCAAATTCTGCATCTGGTACACACTGGAATTGAGCAACTGGAGCGAAAAATAAAGATGAGTGTTTATTATTTTCTGAGTTATCAGATGTGGGAATATCTATAGTTAATCTGAGAGATTGCTGTCCTAATTGCTGAGGAATCACAGTCCATTGGAGTTGAGTCTTGCCATTTCTAGGCAGAAAACGAATTTTTTTGATTGGTTCTTGAATTAGAACATTGGTATCTGACTCTAAAGTACAAGTGATATTTTCTAAACGTTGTGATTTTGGGTTAGCGATCACAATTGAAAAATCTGTGCTTTGTTTATAAATTACTTCTGGTAAAATCACAGCATTACGACAGTCCAAAGAATTTTTACCAGCCAACCAACAAAGAATATTAGATGCTAATTTGTTGTTATCACCAGTATTAATATATTTATCACTAAAGATTAAATCGTTTCCTAAAACTACTACTCGACCTGATTTATTGTCATTAGGAATTTCTAGAGCAGTTAAGAAAGTTTTGCCAGTATCAGGTAAAGTGGCTACTATATCAACATTCGGATAAGGAGAATTAGGCAGTGTTTTAATATAAACAGGTTCTTTAATTTTTAACTGAGATACTTCAGAACTAATATAGTGTGGTAATAAGTTGAACACTTGCTCTGGAGGATGATTTAATAACTCTTCAAAACGCAGTCCTAAAGATTCTAATAGTACATTTATGCTGTCACATTTATTAAAAACAAGGGATTCTTGATCACTAGTAATCAAAAGCGAGTTTCCTTGCTTAACAAAATTTACTATTGCTTTGACTTCATCCGCACTTAAAGAAGATTTAGATTTAGGAGCAGCTAGAATTAGCAATTGAAAGTCTTCGAGTAGCTGACGAGTCAGTGGTTCATTTTTAAAGGAGATTGCATCATCTCCAAATAACTGATTTACCTGATCACACAGAATTCTCCATGCTTCTTTGGAAGTATTATCTCCCTGTGAGCAGGGCAACTGCCCATGAAATTCATCAAATAGAACTTTTATCACTGGATTTTTAACTGCATTCACAAGCTTTTATCGTATTGTCTTGAGTATCATCCGAGAAATTATAGTAGATTTTTTGAGCTTGGCAGGTATTTTTTAAATCAGTTCACAGGAACAGTTCTTTTTACGCCGGTATAAGCCTGCTTCCTGCTCTTGCTATTTTTCTCTAGTAGGTATAAATATTGGGTAGTATTGAGTGTGTACCATCTAATCTTCGGTAACGAAGTCTGCATACAACGCCAAAATTATCATTTTAGATATTGGCTGATTGCACTTTTGCTACGCTATCCATAATATATGGAGTGTCTTGCCAAAAAGTGCTTTCATGTCCGAAATATTTGCCACCACTGGAACCATCGCCGCGATCGCTACTGCTGTTGTCCCTCAACAAGGTAGCGTTAGTATTGTGCGCGTATCTGGTTCCCAAGCAATGGCCATTGCCCAAACATTATTTCACGCCCCAGGAAAGCAAGTTTGGGAAAGTCATCGCATTCTCTACGGTTACATTCGTCATCCCCAGACGCAAAAACTTGTAGATGAAGCTTTACTACTAGTAATGAAAGCACCACGTTCCTACACCCGCGAAGATGTGGTGGAATTTCATTGTCATGGTGGAATTATTGCTGTCCAACAGGTTTTGCAATTATGTCTGGAAAATGGCGCGAGATTAGCACAGCCGGGAGAATTTACCTTACGGGCATTTTTAAATGGCAGACTCGATTTAACCCAAGCCGAAAGTATTGCGGATTTAGTCGGGGCGAAATCTCCCCAAGCCGCCCAAACTGCCTTAGCTGGTTTACAAGGAAAATTAGCTCATCCTATCCGCCAGTTACGCGCCAACTGTTTGGATATTTTGGCAGAAATTGAAGCGCGAATTGATTTTGAGGAAGATTTACCCCCGTTGGATGATAAAGGCATCATATCAGCAATAGAAAAAATTGCGGCAGAAATTACTCATTTATTAACAACTAGAGATAAAGGGGAATTGTTGCGTACAGGGTTAAAAGTGGCAATTGTCGGTCGTCCGAATGTGGGCAAATCCAGCTTGTTGAATGCTTGGAGTCGGAGCGATCGCGCCATTGTCACCGATTTACCTGGCACAACCCGCGATGTAGTGGAATCCCAATTAGTGGTGGGTGGTATTCCCGTACAAGTCCTAGACACCGCAGGCATTCGAGAAACCGCCGACGAAGTGGAAAAAATCGGCGTAGAGCGATCGCGCCGTGCTGCTAGTGCTGCCGATTTAGTATTATTCACCATTGATGCGAGTACCGGTTGGACAGAAGGCGACCAAGAAATTTACGCCCAAGTACAAGACCGTCCCCTAATTTTAGTCATTAATAAAGTTGATTTGGTGGATGAAACTACAAGCCAACTTCTACAATCTAAAATCCAAAATCCAAAATCCAAAATTCTCACAGCCGCTTCGCAAAATCGCGGAATTGATGATTTAGAAACAGCGATTTTAGAAAAAGTCCAACTCGGTAAACTGCAAGCGGCTGATATGGATTTAGCTATTAATCAAAGACAAGCGGCGGCTTTAACCCAAGCTAAAATTTCTTTAGAACAAGTACAAGCTACAATTGCTCAACAATTACCCCTCGACTTTTGGACAATTGATTTGCGTGGTGCAATTCAAGCATTAGGAGAAATTACTGGCGAAGAAGTTACCGAGTCGGTTTTAGATCGCATTTTTAGCCGCTTTTGTATTGGGAAATAAACTTTACACAGGGCTGGCTGTTGGTCGGACAATTACTTCATTAATATCCACATAATCTGGTTGAGACACGGCATACAATACTGCTTGAGCGATCGCATCTGGTTGCAGTGAAATTCTGCGGAATGCTTTTAACGCATCTTTGCCTGACTCTTGGGTAATATCAGAACCAAGTTCAGTCTCAACTACACCAGGAGAAATTGTCGTGACGCGGATATTATTTGATTCCTGTCGTCACCCAATACAGCAATCTGCACTGTTTATCAACCAATTTTAGCGATCGTGCTTCAAGGTAAAAAAAAGGCGCTGCTGGGTGAAGAAAGCTATTTTTATGGCGAAGGTCAATATCTGGTTGTCTCCGTTGATTTGCCTATTAATGGATTTGTTGTAGAAGCAACACCAGATAAACCCTATTTAGGATTCAAGCTGAATTTAGACCCAGTTCAACTCTGTGAAATTATTACCCAAACTAAACCAAATACCACGAAAAAAGAACACTCTGTCAGAGGTTTGTTCATCAGTAATGCTTCAGCATCTATCTTTACTTGATTGCGCCATCAGACTCACAAAGCTTTTAGATACACCCCAAGATATTCCCATCCTCGCACCCATGATGATGCGAGAAATTTATTACAGGCTATTAATGGGTGAACAAGGAGAAGCTGTACGCCAAATAGCCACATCTGGTAGTAATATGCAGCGCATTGCTGAGGTAATTATAGCGTTTACCAGTCTAATGAAGTACACTAATTAAAATAAATCAGTGTATCTACTCAAGGGTAAAAATGAAACCATATTCCCTCGACTTTCGCCAAAAAATAGTTGATAC